>DATKFT010000835.1:0-4155 GCA_035544335.1 Pseudorhodoferax sp. | reverse complement strand
AGAGCCGGCGAATCGTAGCCAACTGGCGGCCGCTGGCAACCTAGGGAAAACGCGGGGGTGTCAGCCGGCGCTGGTGCGGCGCACCAAGGCGTTGGGCAGCAGGATGCGTTGTGGCGGCCCGGCCTCGCCCGCCAGGCGCCGACGCAGCAGGCCAACGCTTTGCTCGACCATCTGAGCGGCCGGTTGCCGCATGGTGGTCAGCCCGATGCAGTCCCAGGCGCACATGGGGATGTCGTCGTACCCGACCAGCCAGGTCCGTTCGGGGACCGCGGTGCCATGTCGACGGACGCCGTCGAGCGCGCCGATGGCCGCGATGTCGTTGACACAGAAGATGGCATCGAAATGGCCGTTGGCCAGCATCTCCTGGGCCGCACGGAAGCCGGTGTCGTAGGAGAGGTTCGGCACGCGCGCGATGTCACGGTCGGTCAGCTGCACGCCCCGACGCAACAGCTCCTCGGCAAAGCCGGTCTCCCGGTCCTGGATGGTGCTGCCGGGATGCTGCAGCGCCGAGAGCAGGCCGATGCGGCGCCTGCCGTTGTCGCAGAAGTAGGCAGCGACCGCACGACCGCCCTCCCTGTTGTTGCTGGTGACCTGATCGAAGTCGTCGGAGTCGACGGTGCGGTTGACCAGCACCACGGGCTTGCGCTCGGCCACGCGGGCCAGGTAGGGCGTCGCAGCGTTGACTGCAGTGGCCACGATCACGCCGTCGATAGGACTCTCCACCAGACTGCGTGCGGTGTGCTCGTCGAAGCGCTCCGCCTCCCAGACCGTGGAGTGCAAGCCGTGCCGCCGCAGTTCGGCGGACAACAGCTGCAGCAGGGTCGGGAACAGAGGGTTCACGGTGAGGCTGGCGACCACGAGCGCGACCGTGTCGGTACGGCGTGTCCGCATCGAACGGGCAGCCAGGCTGGGCAGGTAGCCCAGCTGCGCGATGGCGTTCATCACCGCTTCACGCGTGGCCGGCTCGACGTGCGTGGTTCCCTGCAGCACGCGTGAAACGGTGGCCTGGGACACGTTTGCCAGCCTGGCGACATCGCGGCTGGTGGCCTGCTTGGATGGGGTGTTCACTGGGGACGGGCAGAGTGGGGCGTCCTGCCGATTGTGGACGACCGGTCGTGGCCGAACCGAGGCCGTGGAGGCGGCCATCATCCCGATCCGCAGACGGGCGTACACGTCCTGCCACTGCCGGTATCCAGTTGGGTCGAGCCGCCATCCTTGGCGTCGGTGCGGGCCTCCTCCCCGGCCGCAATGCACGGCATCTCACGATGCGCGTGCCCCACCACGGCGTCGGCAGGCCGGTGCGTCGACCGCCATCGCACCGGCCTGCCGCGTAGCGGGAGGGGCGCCGCCGGCGCCAGGTGAGGGCGCAGCGCCGCGTGACGACGCTCACCCATTCTCAAGCGCCTGCGCTAGACTGCCCGCTCGACACAACCCAGCTTCAGCCACATGAAGAACAAGCTCGCCAAGCCAGGGATGGCGGATCCCACCCTGACGCTCAAAGAGATCGATCAGCAGATTGCACAACTCAGGGACCAGGCAGCCCACATCGTCACGTCGGAGAAGCCGGGCGTGGTCGCGCGCATCAAGGACGCCATCGCTTACTACGGGATCACCGCCGCCGAGCTCGGCTTCGGTGAACGGAGCAAGCCGGGCAGGACGCAGCCAGCCCGCGCCGGCACTCCGGCCAAGCGCGGCAAGGCCGCAACAGCCGACCAGGCCGCCGAACCTGCCGCGTCGGTCGCAGTGGGTGCGCCAGCGCCGAAGGGGCGCGTTGTCGGGCGGATCAAGTTCAAGGACGATGCCGGCCACACCTGGTCCGGTTACGGGCCGAAGCCACAGTGGTTCGTCGCGGCACTGGCCAGCGGCAAGACGCCGCAAGACCTCGCCGCCTGACCGCACCGGCGTTCAGGCGCAGGGCGCACCGCAGACGCTGTGCCGCGAGCAGCGCGGCAGGCGCTGGTGTGCACACGCAGAAGACGGCCGACCGGCCCCCCAGTTCGCGCCACGGCCAGCGGCATGCACGGGTACGGCCTTGCCTGCCACGATGCCCATGGCCCAGGGCATCGGCTTCGCCGCCTGCACCGAGCACACCGGCCGGGTGCTGCCACGGCATCCGCGCCTGTCGGACCGCTTGAGCGCGCAGCCGACCCGCCTCTTCGCGGGCAGCGGCCCTCGCGACCCGCGCCGCATCGACGGCTGGCATGGCCGAGGATGCGAGCGCGTTGGCGCAGGGCCGATCTACCGGGGCAGGTCGTCCGGCCTGCGCGCCGCTGGCTGCGCGCGCGACGATCGCGCCGAGCCGATGTAGGGCGCAGAGGCCCTCAGCCTCACATGGCCGGCACGTTCGGCCACCGCCCGCCGCGCGATCCGATCCAGCGCCTCGGGGACATGGCCACCGCCACGCACGGGTGATGGCTGGCCGGCCACCGCTTCGTACAGGTCATTGGCGTTGCCGTGGCGCAGACCGTGGCTGCTCACGCCGGCGAGGCGCTTGGTGATGCCGAACTTCTCCAGCACATAGTTGAGCCGACGCAGGTTGCGGTCCAGGCCGCGGTCGGGATGCCCCATGTGCGCCTCCCGACCGTCCACCACCGCGCGTGCGCATTGCACGGCCGCGCGCTGCGCCGGCGTCTCCAGCGCGATCCAGCGGACCCGGCCACCCTTGCCCTTGATCCATGCGTAGTCGTCGGCCTTGCGCTGCTCCGGCGGCAGGCCGGTCTGCGCGAAGGGCAGCACATGGGCGTGCGGGCGGAACATCACCGCCTCCTTTTGCCGCAGTCCCAGCGCATCCATGAGCCGCAGCGACGCGGCGACGCGCGCATCGAATGGCGTGACCTGCGCCAGGACCGCGTCGATGTCGACACCGTGCGCAGACCAGCTCTTGTCGCTCTGCGCGACCTCGTGGCGCTGGTACTCCTGGGCGCGCATGCCGTAGTGCGCCGGCTTGCGCACCATGCCCGGCTTGCCCAGCCAGCCGGCCAGGCCGCGCAGGAAGCTCAGGTAGGTCTGGACCGTGGCGGGCGCCAGCCGTTCCCGCTGCCAGATCTGCACCATGGCCTGCAGGTGCTTCTGGCCCAGGTTGCGCGGATCCGGCATCGTGCGAAAGCCGGCCTTCGCTTGCAGGTCGTGGAAGAACTGGCGCAGGTAGCGCGCGCGCTCGTGCCGCGTCTTGTGCGAGACCGATTTATGCCGCGCCGTGTGCTGCGTGTTGAAGTGCTGGAGCAGGACCTCGAGCACATGCAGGGGATCGGCCCTGCCGGGCACATGGCGCGCCAGCAGCTCTTGCGCAGACCGCGCTGGCACGGTCCGTTGCGGCTCGCTGCCAGGCATGCGCGCGGCCTGCCGCGGCATGCGACGCGGCGCGGAGCGGGGAGGGGACATGGCGTTCTCCTGTCGGTGTCGGCCCGCCTCCCGAACGGCGGGCCCAAAGGGTGTGAGGAATCGCAGGCTGCGACCGCAGCGGACGGATTCCCTCATCCGCTGCGGCCGGTGGTCGGTGTCTTGGACGGCGCGTGGCCACCAGCGCGCCGCCCGTACCCAGGAAGTTCGCGGTGCCATGGCACCGGCTCGGTCTGTCTTAAAAATGAACGATGTGATCCGGCTCCGTCTGCGTATTTCTGCGGCTACGGAGGGTTGTGACGCGCGACCGCTCGAAGGCGTTTCGCGGCGTCGGCGCCAAGGTCTGGCCTTGCGCCCGGTGGTGGATCAGTCCTGGCTTTCGCGGCGCCATCCGCTCCCATGGGTCCACCCCTCTCCGAAAGTCCGGGGCGGTGTCGAGCGTTTGAGCTTGGGTCAGGCAGGGAGCCCCGACGGGGCCAGCACAGCTGCCTGCGGCGTGCAACACGCGTGCTCGGGTTGATGGCGGGATCGTGATCCGGCATCGGGTGCCGGGTCGATGAATCGACGGTCTCGACGCGCTTCAAGAGCGCCCAGCACGGGGGCTGGCGGTGGTCGGAAACATGCGCGAGGAAAGGGAGACCTCGGACCGCCACCTCCGGGGTGCGGTCACACCGGCTCGAGGCCGGGGTTGGAGGGCAGGTGACGACTGCGACGCCTGTTGCTCCGCGAACGGAGCGGGCCAAGGAAGGCCCTCGGGAACCTGCAGTGGACCGCAGGCCCGCATGGCGGTCAATGCCTGCACGGGAAAGCGGCGGC
>DATKFT010000834.1:0-8187 GCA_035544335.1 Pseudorhodoferax sp. | reverse complement strand
GTGCATGGATGAAAAATAGAGCCGCGACGAAACCGTGTCAAGCACTATATTGCATTGCTTCGCGCCGCCGTCTCCAGATCTGCATCGCAGTTACGGCCACCAGTGGCTTGGGTGCCGGGCCGTGCGCCCGCTTATCGCCGAGTGCGCGCACCGGGAGAAGTGATCGGCACTCCCCGAGTGTCTGCGCAATAGTGCTTGCGTAAATCTACGGCGATGAACTATAGTGCGTGAACCGAGATGCCTTGTTAGTGCACTATAGTTCAGTTTAGCAAAGGAGACACCGCCGTGACCACCGCCCCCCGCGTCGACTACCAGACCGATCCCTCCCAATACAAGCACCTGAAGCTCGCATTCGACGGCCCCGTCGCCACGCTGGCGGTGGATATCGACGAGAACGCCGGCCTGCGTCCCGGCTACAAGCTCAAGCTCAACAGCTACGACCTCGGTGTCGACATCGAACTGAACGACGCGCTCAACCGCGTCCGCTTCGAGCACCCGGAAGTGCGCACCGTCGTCATCACCAGCGGCAAGGACAAGGTGTTCTGCTCCGGCGCCAACATCTTCATGCTGGGTGTCAGCAGCCATGCGTGGAAGGTCAATTTCTGCAAGTTCACCAACGAGACCCGCAACGGCATCGAGGACTCGTCGCAATACAGCGGCCTGAAATTCCTCGCCGCGGTCAATGGCGCCTGCGCCGGCGGCGGCTATGAACTGGCACTGGCCTGCGACGAGATCCTGCTGGTCGACGACCGCTCGTCGGCCGTAAGCCTGCCGGAAGTGCCGCTGCTGGGCGTGCTGCCGGGCACCGGCGGCCTGACCCGCGTGACCGACAAGCGCCATGTGCGCCATGATCTCGCCGACATCTTCTGCACCACCACCGAAGGCGTGCGCGGCCAGCGCGCCAAGGACTGGCGCCTGGTCGACGATATCGCCAAGCCGGCGGTGTTCGCGCAGAAGGTGCGCGAGCGCGCGCTGGCGCTGGCCGCGCAGAGCGACCGCCCGGCCGATGCGCAAGGCGTGGCGCTCGCGCCGATCGAGCGCGTGATCGAAGCGGATGCGCTGCGCTATACCCACATCACGGTCGAGATCGACCGGGCCGGCCGCACCGCCACCTTCACGGTGAAGGCGCCGACGGGCGCGCAGCCGCAGAGCGTCGACGCGATCGTGCAGGCCGGCGCCAGCTGGTACCCGCTGCAACTGGCGCGCGAACTGGAAGACGCGATCCTGTCGATGCGCACCAATGAACTGGACATCGGCACCTGGCTGATCAAGACCAGCGGCGACGCCGCCGCGGTGCTGGCCGCCGACGCCACGCTGCTCGCGCACCAGGATCACTGGTTCGTGCGCGAGACCATCGGCCTGCTGCGCCGCACGCTGAGCCGGCTCGACGTGTCGTCGCGCAGCCTGTTCGCGCTGATCGAACCGGATTCGTGCTTTGCCGGCACCTTCCTGGAGCTGGCGCTGGCCTGCGACCGCAGCTATCACCTGGCGCTGCCCGACGACGAGGCGCGCGCGCCGAAGATCACCGTGGCCGACGTCAACTTCGGCCTGTACCCGATGGCCACCGGCCAGAGCCGGCTGGGCCGCCGCTTCTATGACGAACAGCCCGCGCTGGACGCGGTGCGGGCCAAGGCCGGCCAGCCGCTCGATGCCGATGCCGCCTATGCGCTGGGCCTCGTTACCGCCAACCCCGACGATATCGACTGGACCGACGAAGTCCGCATCGCGCTGGAAGAGCGCGTGGCGATGTCGCCCGATGCGCTGACCGGCATGGAAGCCAACCTGCGCTTCAACGGCCAGGAAAACATGTTCACCCGCATCTTCGGCCGCCTGACCGCGTGGCAGAACTGGATCTTCCAGCGCCCCAACGCGGTCGGCGACAAGGGCGCGCTGAAGGTCTACGGCAAGGGCGACAAGGCCGCCTTCGACTGGAACCGGGTCTGAGTATCCACCGTCGTCCCCGCTCTCGCGGGGGCGACGAGATTAGCCATCGCACGAGATTAACGAATACTCCCCCAGGAGACCACCATGTCCGGCATCAACTACAGCGACAAGATCCCCAACAACGTCAACCTCAGCGAAGACCGCACCCTGCAGCGCGCGCTCGAGCAGTGGCAGCCCAATTACCTGAACTGGTGGAACGACATGGGCCCGGAAGGCTCGCACCAGCATGACATCTACCTGCGCACCGCGATCAGCGTCGATCCGCAGGGCTGGGCCCACTTCGGCCACGTCAAGATGCCGGACTACCGCTGGGGCATCTTCCTGAACCCCGCCGAGGCCAACCGCAAGATCCATTTCGGCGACCACAAGGGCGAGGATGCGTGGCAGGACGTGCCCGGCGAGTACCGCGCCAACCTGCGCCGCATCATCGTGACGCAGGGCGATACCGAGCCCGCGTCGGTCGAGCAGCAGCGCCACCTCGGCCTGACCGCGCCCAGCATGTACGACCTGCGCAACCTGTTCCAGGTGAACGTGGAAGAGGGCCGCCACCTGTGGGCCATGGTCTACCTGCTGCACAAGTACTTCGGCCGCGACGGCCGCGAAGAGGGCGAGGCGCTGCTGGAACGCCGCAGCGGCCAGCAGGACAACCCGCGCATCCTGCAGGCGTTCAACGAACAGACGCCGGACTGGCTGTCGTTCTTCATGTTCACCTACTTCACCGACCGCGACGGCAAGTTCCAGCTGTGCGCGCTGGCCGAAAGCGCGTTCGACCCGCTGGCACGTACCACGAAGTTCATGCTGACCGAGGAAGCGCACCATATGTTCGTCGGCGAGAGCGGCGTGTCGCGCGTGATCCAGCGCACCTGCCAGGTGATGAACGAACTGAAGACCGACGATCCGGCCAGACTGCGCGCCGCCGGCGTGATCGACCTGCCGACGCTGCAGCGCTACCTGAATTTCCACTACAGCGTGACCATCGACCTGTTCGGCGCGGATGAGTCGAGCAACGCCGCCACCTTCTACAGCACCGGCCTGAAGGGCCGCTACGAGGAAGGCAAGCGCATGGACGACCACGTGCTCAAGGGCCAGACCTACCGCGTGCTGCAGGCGCAGAACGGCCAGCTGACCGAAAAGGAGGTGCCGATGCTGAACGCGCTCAACGAAGTGCTGCGCGACGACTACATCAAGGACAGCATGGCCGGCATCGAGCGCTGGAACAAGGTCATCGACAAGGCCGGCATCCCGTTCCGGCTGAAGGTGCCGCACAAGGCGTTCCATCGCAATATCGGCGCGCTGGCCGGCGTGAAGGTGTCGCCCGACGGCCGCGTGATCTCCGACGCCGAATGGCGCGACTTCCGCGACCAGTGGCTGCCCAGCGACGGCGACCGCGCCTTCGTCGCCAGCCTGATGGGCCGCGTGGTCGAACCCGGCAAGTTCGCCAACTGGATCGCGCCGCCGGCGATGGGTATCAACCGGCAGCCGGTGGATTTCGAGTATGTGCGGTTTAACTGAGGCGCAGGGCGTTACCCCGCTGCGGGTTTGCTCCCCTCTCCCGCGTTGCGGGAGAGGGGCCGGGGGTGAGGGCAGGGAGCTTCCACGAAGCGCCGGTGCTTAAACCACCCCTCACCCTGCCCTCTCCCCTGAGGGGAGAGGGGAACACCGCGGGCACGGACTATATGCCGTGGAAGCCCTCTGATTTTGTGGAGACCGCCATGGACATGGCAGAAATTCAAGTCATCAAGCAGCACCTGATCGATCCCGAGATCTGCATCCGCTGCAATACCTGCGAAGCCACCTGCCCGGTCGGTGCGATCACGCACGACTCGCGCAACTACGTGGTCGACGCCGACCAGTGCAACCTGTGCATGGCCTGCATTGCCCCGTGCCCGACCGGCTCGATCGACAACTGGCGCGCCATGCCGAAGCTGCGCGCCTACAGCATCGCAGAGCAGCTCACCTGGGACACGCTGCCGGAAGAACTGACGCCCGCGCAACTGGCCGACCTGGCGCCCGGCGCCGGGATGCAGACCGCCGCGCCGGAGATGCCCGCGACGTCGCCGCTGGCCGGCACCGGCGAGGACACCTTCAACAGCGCCCGCTACGGCGCCACGGTGCCGCCGTGGTCCGCCGCGCATGCCTACACCAACCTGTATGGCGCGAAGTCCGCGCACAAGACCATCACCGCGACCGTGACCGGCAATGTGCGCGTGACCGAAGTCGGCCGCGAGTACGACACCCACCACATCGTGCTGGACTTCGGCGCGACGCCGTTCCCGGTGCTCGAAGGCCAGTCGATCGGCATCGTGCCGCCGGGCACCGACGCCGGCGGCCGCCCGCACCATGCCCGCCAGTACTCGGTCGCAAGCCCGCGCAACGGCGAGCGCCCCGGCTACAACAACCTGTCGCTGACGATCAAGCGCGTGCTGCAGGACCACGACGGCAACCCCGTGCGTGGCGTGGCCTCCAACTACATGTGCGACCTGAAGGTCGGCGACCACGTGGAAGTGATCGGCCCGTTCGGCGCCAGCTTCCTGATGCCGAACCATCCGCGCTCGAACATCGTGATGATCTGCACCGGCACGGGCAGCGCACCGATGCGCGCCATGACCGAATGGCGCCGGCGGCTGCGCCAGGCGGGCAAGTTCGACGGCGGCAAGCTGATGCTGTTCTTCGGCGCGCGCACGCGCGAGGAACTGCCGTATTTCGGCCCGCTGCAGAACCTGCCCAGGGACTTCATCGACATCAACCTGGCGTTCTCGCGCACGCCGGGACAGCCCAGGCGCTACGTGCAGGACCTGATGCGAGAGCGCGCGGCTGACCTGGCGGCGTTGCTGGCTTCACCGGACACGTGCTTCTATGTCTGCGGGCTCAAGAGCATGGAAGAGGGCGTGGTGCTGGCGCTGCGCGACGTGGCGCAGCAGGCGGGGCTGAACTGGGATGCGCTGGCCAAGGGGATGAAGCGGGAGGGGAGGTTGCATCTGGAGACGTATTGAACGTGCTGCGCCCCGCAGCGCCCTGCCGGTTTGCTCCCCTCTCCCGCTTGCGGGAGAGGGGCAGGGGGTGAGGGCAGGCCTTTGCATACCGCAAACGGCTGACTCCGTTGATGCGCCCGGCCCTCACCCCAACCCTCTCCCGCGAGCGGGAGAGGGAGTACACAATCGCATGCGCAATGTCCCCGGTGCTGTGCCTCACTCCGTATCCACCTGCGCCCTGTGCCGCGCCGCCATCTTCTCCTGCTGCGCCGGCGGCACGTTGTCGTAGTGGCTGAACTGGATGGTGTAGCTGCCATGCCCGCCGGTGATGCTGTTCAGCCGTGACTGGTAGTCGTTGAGCTCCGACAGCGGAACCTGCCCGGCGACGATCACCGCGTTGCCGGCCGCGGTGCGCGTGCCATGGACCTGGCCGCGCTTGGTCGACAGGTCGCCGATGATGTCGCCCATGGCGCTGCCTGGCACCGTGACCTCGATATCGACGATCGGCTCCAGCACGCTCGGCCGGGCCTTGAGCACCGCGTCGATAAAGGCCTTGCGCCCCGCGGTCGCGAACGCGACTTCCT
Organism: Pseudorhodoferax sp.; assembly: GCA_035544335.1. Classification (GTDB taxonomy): domain Bacteria; phylum Pseudomonadota; class Gammaproteobacteria; order Burkholderiales; family Burkholderiaceae_C; genus Pseudorhodoferax. The sequence goes on along the minus strand of DATKFT010000834.1, from coordinate 2,687 downwards.
TGGAGTCGACCGGGTGGCTCTTGCCGTCGTACACGGTCACCCGCACGTCCTGCATCGGAAAGCCCGCCAGCGGTCCGCTGTCCAGCGCCTGGCGGATGCCTTTCTCGACCGCGGGAATGAATTGCCCGGGAATCGCGCCGCCCTTGACCGCATCGACAAAATCGAAGCCCGCGCCGCGCGCCAGCGGCTCGACGCGCAGCATCACCTCGCCGAACTGCCCCGCGCCGCCGGTCTGCTTCTTGTGGCGGTGATGGCCCTCCGCCTTGGCGCCGATGGTTTCGCGGTAGGCGATCTTGGGCGGGCGGGTCGCCACTTCCAGCTTGTACTGCTCGGTCAGCCGCTCCAGCGCGCAGCGCAGGTGGAAATCGCCCAGGCCGAACACCACGGTCTCGTTGGTGCCGGCCGGATGCTCGACACGCAGGCACGGGTCTTCCGCGCTGAGCTTGTGCAGCACCTCGGCCAGGCGCTGCTCGTTGCCGCGCCGCGCCGGTTCGATCGCCAGCCCGTAGATGGGCGTGGGGAATTCCAGCGGGGTCAGGTGGATGTCGCCGTCCTCGGTGGCGTCGTGCAGCACCGCGTCGAAGCCCAGTTCATCGACCTTGGCCACCGCGCAGATATCGCCGGGGCCGGCTCGCGGCACTTCCTGGGTTTCCTTGCCCTGCAGCCGCAGCAGGTGCGCCACCTTGAACGGCTGGCGCCCTTCGCCGATATAGAGCTGGCTGTCGCGCGTGATGGTGCCCTGGTGGATGCGGAATATCGCCAGCTTGCCGACATAGGGGTCGATCACCACTTTGAACACATGCGCAAGCACATGCTTGTCCGGCACCGGCTCGGCGCGCACCGCCCGGCGTTGCTCCGTGCCCTCGGCGTCCGCGCCGGTGGAGCGGTAGAACAGCGGCGGATTGCCTTCGGTGGGGTTGGGCAGCAGCCGCACGAACACGTCCAGCAGCGCCTCGATGCCGGCGCCGGTGACGGCCGAGGTAAAGCAGATTGGCACCAGGTGGCCTTCGCGCAGCGCGCGCTCGAACGGGGCGTGCAGTTGCTCGGGGGTGATGGCCTCGCCTTGCTCCAGGTACAGCTCCATCAGCTCCGGGTCGATCTCGATCACCTGGTCGATCAGCGCGTCATGCGCGGACGCCACCGATAAAAAATCCGACTCGCCGGCCGGATTGAAGAAGCAGTCGACCACCTTGCCGCCGTGGTCGGCCGGCAGGTTGATGGGCAGGCATTCCTTGCCGAAGGCCTCCTGGATCTCCGCCAGCAATGCGGGCAGGTCGACCTTGTCGCCGTCGATGCCGTTGATGATGATCATCCGGCACAGCTGGCGCGCCTGTGCCCACGCCATGGCGCGGCGCGTGGTCATCTCGATGCCGGTCTGCGCATTGATGACGATGGCCGCGGTCTCCACCGCGGCCAGTGCGCTGATGGCGTGCCCGGAAAAATCCGGGTAGCCGGGGGTGTCGATCAGGTAGATGCGGGTGTCGCGGTAGTGCAGGTGGGCAACCGCGGCGCTGAGCGAGCGCTTGTACTTGCGCTCGAGCGGATCGTTGTCGCACACGGTGGACCCGCGTTCGATGCTGCCGGGCGTGTGCACCGCACCGCCCTTGTACAGCAGCGCCTCGGCGAGCGAGGTCTTGCCGCTTCCTGCGTGCCCGAGCAGGGCGACAGTGCGGATGGCATCGGGACTCTCGTGCATGGTGGCTCTCGGTTCGTCCGGCAATGACTCTCAGGGCATTATTGGCGAAATTTTGCGGAAGCGACATAGACGCGTGCCCGCCACGGTGCCATGCCAGACGCGACGGCAGCGACAAGTGGTGCAGCGGGCGCTCGGCCCCGGCCATCGCCAGTGCCGGGACGGCGCTTTGCCCGGCCGCCGCGGCGCTGATGCGCTGCAGCACGGCTGGCGACGCAGGTTTCGCGCATTTGTAATTCAGGCGTTGTTTTGCCGTGTAATCCCGAACGTCACGCCGCTGCCTGGTGCGGGTCCTGCGCAGAACCGGCGCAGCGCGCGAACGCCACGGCACCCGGCGCGTCGGCATGAATGTTGCGGCGTATCCCGCAGCGATGAGCAGGTCGCGCGGGGTCGACCTTCCCACTCGCCACGCGGCGTCGGTCGGCGTCCGACCTCAGCAGCGCTGAATCATTTGAACAAGGAGAGCTGTCATGAATATCGTCTGGCTGGTTGGGGCCGTGGTCATCATTCTCGCGGTGCTGAGCTTCTTCGGCTTGCGCTAGGCCCACATCGCGCGGCGTGCCGGCACGGGGCCAGCGGCCCGATGGCCCGCAGCACGCGCAGATCCGCTGGCACCTGACGGTGCCCTTGCTGCAATGCGGCGTGGCAGCGCCACGCCGCTTCGCTGTTTTCTTCTCTCTCTACTTTCCCCGGCAATTTCATCTGATCCGACGACGAGCTTTGGCGCCGGTCCTGGCAACAATGTCCGGCCAAGACAGCGACAATCCATCCGAGGAGACAGACATGAGCAAGCATCCGTTCGACCTGAGCGGCAAGGTGGCACTGGTGACCGGCGGCAATGGCGGCATCGGCCTGGGCATTGCCGAAGGGCTGGCCGCGGCCGGTGCCGATATCGCGATCTGGGGCACCAATGCGGACAAGAACGCCGCTGCCGCAGACCGGCTGGGCCGGCATGGGGGCAGGGTGCATACCGAGCTGTGCGACGTCGGCGACG
>DATKFT010000833.1:0-8439 GCA_035544335.1 Pseudorhodoferax sp. | reverse complement strand
TGCGGCAGCAGGTGGGCGAGCGCGCCCGTGGACGCGCCCAGGCGCACGCGGCCGCCGTGCGTCGCGATCTGGCCCTGCACGGTCTGCAGCAGGTCGTCGGCCTCGGCCAGCAGCTGGCGCGCCCTGGCGATCAGCAGGCCGCCGGCCGATGTCGCGGTGACGCCGGCCGGCGCGCGGTGCAGCAAGCGCGTGCCCAGGCGGGCTTCAAGCTGCGCCACGTGCAGCGTCACCGTGGGCGGCGCCAGGTGCAGTGCCTTGGCGGCCGCGGCGAACGAGCCGAGGTCGGCCACCGTCAGCAGCGTGCGCAGGCGGTCGAGGTTGAGTTCACGCATCGTGCGGCTTTCACGGTCTGGAAGTTGATTCAGGAATTCTGAACGACTCATTTGCCAGATTCAACTGGTATGCATGCGTCGCAGGATGCACCATGCACGGCTCACCCGATCGGAGCACCCCATGACCCCTCTTGTTTTCATCGATGGCGACCAAGGAACGACCGGCCTGCAGGTGCGGCAATGGCTGGCAGGGCGGTCCGACCTGCGCCTGCTGCAGCTGCCGGCCGAGCACCGCAAGAGCGCGGCCCACCGCGCCGAGGCGCTCAACGGCTGCGACCTCGCCCTGCTGTGCCTGCCGGACGAGGCCGCGCGCGAAGCCGTGGCGCTGGTGCGCCGGCCCGGTGTGCGCGTGATCGACGCGAGCTCGGCCCACCGCACCGCGCCGGGCTGGGTCTATGGCCTGCCGGAGCTGGAGCCTGCGCAGGCCGGGCGCATCGCCAGGGCCGCGCGCGTCAGCAATCCCGGCTGCTACCCGACCGGCGCGCTGGCCTTGCTGAGGCCCCTGGTCGACGCAGGCCTGGTGCCGGCCGACCACCCGCTGACCATCCATGCGGTGTCGGGCTACTCGGGGCGGGGCCGCGCCGGGCTCGAGGACCATGAAGGCGCCGGTGCCGCCACCGCGGTGCCCTTCCAGGTCTACGGCCTGGGCCTGAGCCACAAGCACCTGCCCGAGATCCAGCAGCATGCCGGCCTGGCGCATGCGCCGGTGTTCGTGCCCGCGTACGGCCACTACCGGCAGGGCATCGTGCTCACGATCGCGCTGCATCTGCGCCTGCTGCCCGCCGGCGCGACGGCCGCGCGCCTGCACGCCGCGCTGCAGGCGCGCTACGCAGGGCAGGCCTTCATCGAGGTGCAGCCGCTGGACGCCGACGCCGATGCGCAGCGGCTCGACCCGCGGGCGCTCAACGGCAGCAACCGCCTGCGCCTCGCGGTGTTCGCGCAAGAGCGCAGCGGCCAGGTGCTGTTGACCGCGGTGTTCGACAACCTGGGCAAGGGGGCCGCGGGCGCGGCGGTGCAGAACCTCGACCTGATGCTGGGCCTGTCTGCGCCACGGCAGCTGCAGGCTGCCTGACGCGGACCGGCTGCCCTGCACGGGTTCTGGCGCCAGGCGCTGGGCCTGGCTGTGTGTTCACGGCCCCGGGTCGAGGCGGGGAGCCTGCGCGGCCCCTAGGTCGACGCCGGCCTCGGGGCCGCGGGACCACCGCCCGGCTGTCCCTCGAAGGTCTCGCCGGCGTCGTCCAGCGCGACCCACCCCAGGCGCCGCTTCGTCCAGATCTGTCGCTTCGGGCGGCCCAGTGCGTGCAGCTGCTGGAGCGTACCGACGCGCAACGAATAGGTTGTCGGGTTGTCCTGCGCGCAAGCGTACAGCGGCGTGCCGCAGTGCCCGCAGAAGGCCAGCAAGCGCCGGGCACCGCTGTCCGCCGTCTTGACGTAGCCGCGCGGTTCGCCGCGGAGCAGACGGAAACTGGCCGCAGGCGCCGCGATGTTGGCGCGGAACGCGGACCCCGAATGGATCTGGCAGTCCCGGCAATGGCAGATGGTCATGCTGCCAGGCTCGACCTCGGCCTCGTATGCAACGGCGCCGCAATGGCATTGGCCTTCGACTTTCAATTCGGTTCTCCTGTCGGTGGCGGGCCATCGCGGCCCGCCGCGTCCTTACTGGATCTGCACCGCCTGCTCGCCCGGCGTCGGCAGGACCAGCGGCAGCGCCGCGGCGAAGCGGATCGCCCAATGCCCCTCGCTGCCATGCAGCGCATAGCTGCAGCAGTTGGGCATGGGCAGACCGATCTGGAACGTGCGGAATGCCTGCATCGCGCGCTGGCTCTCGACCGGAAAGCCCATGCAGCGCCACACCAGCATCGCCAGCCACATGCCGTGGCCGAACACCACGCTGCGGTCGGGCAGTGCTTCGAGCTGCGCACGCACCTGGTCCACGCGGCCGGCAAAGGCCAGGAAGCTCTCGGCCCCCGGGCCCGTGCACAGCGCGGGCTCGGCGCGTGCCCAGTAGTCGTCGATGCGCGGCTTGCGCGCGAGGTTGGTGGTGCCGGCCACCTCGTCGGGCGGCAAGGTCACGCACTCGTGCAGGTTTTCGATGGTCGCGATGGGCAGCTGCCAGCGCGCGGCACAGGGCGCGGCCGTGTGCAGCGCGCGCGTGTAGGTCGAGCTGAACACCTGGCTGGGCTGCCAGTCCATGGCCTGGGCCCAGTGCTCGGCCTGGGCCATGCCCCGCGCGGTCAGCGGGATCAACGCCGGGTCGCCGCTGGCCAGGCCGGCATTGGCCTCGCTCTCGCCATGGCGCACGAGCGTGATGGTCTTCATGCCTGCGCTGCGGCCAGCAGTTCCAGCACCTGCTCGCCGGGCCGGCACAGCCGGGTGCCGTGCGGCGTCTCGACGATGGGGCGGTTCATGAGCGCGGGCTGGCGCACCATGTGTACGATCAGCTGCGCATCGGTCCAGTGTGCTGCGTCCAGACCCAGTTCGGCATACGCGGCTTCCTTGCTGCGCAGCAGTTCACGTGGTGTGCTGCCCATGGCGGCCAGCAGGCCGGCCAGGCGCTCGGCGCTCGGCGGGGTCTTGAGGTACTCGACGACCTGGGGCTCGATGCCGCGCTCGCGCAGCAGCGCCAGCGCGCTGCGCGAATTGCTGCAGGCGGGGTTGTGGAAGATGGTGACGTGCATGCGACCGATGATACGAACGCCGTGGCTCGGAGGGGCGCGTCCTTGCGCGACCCCCTGTCAAGGTGCCGGACAGGCGCTGTCGAGCCCGGCCATGCCGGCCAGCTTCTGCAGGCGCGAACGCTGCTCCAGACAGGCCTGGTGCTGCGCCTGGGCCGCCTGCTGTTGCGCGAGGCGGATGGCCTGCTCGCGCGCCGCCTGCAGTTGCGCGATGCGCTCGCGAATCTGCGGCATGGCGGCCAGGGCCGCCTTCTCGCCCTCCAAGATGGCGTTGGCCCGCTGGGTGAAGTCGGCGGGGCCGATGTCCAGCACCTGTGGGCGCACGATGACGTCTGCACGCGCCAGTTCGGCCTGTCCCAGCTTCTGTCCCATGATGGCGATGGACTGGCCGAGCGTGCCCAGCATGCCGCTGGGCGTCTGGCCGCGCGCCCTGTTGGAGATGTCGACCGCGACCACGAGGTCCGCGCCGAGCTGGCGCGCGGCATCGACCGGCACGGGGCTGACGATGCCGCCGTCGACGAAATGGAACTTGCCGATGGCCACGGGCTGGAACACGCCCGGCACGCTGCTGGAGGCCCGCACGGCCTGGCCCGTGTTGCCACGCGCGAAGACCGTCCGTTCGCCGTCCTCCAGCCTGGTCGCCACGGCCGCAAAGGGCTTGGCCAGGCGTTCCAGCGGCTGGCGCCGCACCTGCTCGTTCACATAGTCCTCGAGCTTCTGGCCCAGCACCAGACCGCCCGAGGACCACTGAAGGTCACGGATGCTGGCCTCGTCCAGCGCGACGGCTTTCTGCTGCAGTTCGAAGGCGTTCATGCCGCTGGCATACAGGGCCCCCACCACGCTGCCGGCGCTGGTGCCTGCCACCACGGCCGGCGCAAAGCCGTTGGCCTCGAGCATCTTGATGACGCCGATGTGCGCAAAGCCCTTGGCCGCGCCACCACCCAGTGCAACGCCGATCCTGATGGTGGGCGCAGGAGAGGGGGACGCAGCGGTCGGCGCGCTGGCCGGGGCCTGTGCAGGCGGCGCAGCGCTGCAGGCCGCCACCGAGGCGATGGCAAGAAGGCCCAGGGGGCGGAGCCAGGTGGCGATGGAGACGGTCGAAGCGTTCAGGCGCATGCCGGGAAAAGAGGGGCGCTGTGGGCAGGCGTGGAAGTCTAGCCCCGATGGGCGCACCGCAGTTTCACCCGCCCCCGGCGGGGGAACGCGCGGCGGCCGTGGCGCCGCTGCAGGCGCCTGCGCGGTCCGGCGCGCAGCCGCGCTAGATTTCGTAGCCTTCGGCCGAGACCTTGTCCTTGTCCGCGGCCATGGCCTGGTCCACCACGCTGCGTTGCAGCGTGGGCGCGAAGGACTCGATCAGCGCGTAGACATAGGCCCGCAGGTAGCTGCCGCGGCGCAGCGCCAGCTTGGTCAGGTTGATGCCGAACAGCGAACCCGCATCGATGGCACGCAGCTGCGTGTCGCGCTCGGCCTCGAACGCGATCGAGGCCACGATGCCCACGCCCATGCCGAGCTCCACATAGGTCTTGATGACATCGGCGTCCATCGCGCTCAGCACGATGCGTGGCTCGATGCGCTGGCGTGCGAAAGCCTGGTCGATGTGGGCGCGGCCCGTGAAGCCCGCACCGTAGGTGATCAAGGGATAGCGTGCGAGCTTCTCCAGGCTCAGCGGGCTGTCCAGCAGCGGGTGGTGCGGCGGCACGATGATGGAGTGCGTCCAGCGGTAGCAGGGCAGGGCCACGAGCTCGGCGTACTGCGTGAGCGCCTCGGTGGCGATGCCGATGTCGGCCTCGCCCGACAGCAGCATCTCGGCCACCTGGCGCGGCGAGCCCTGGTGCAGGTGCAGCTTGACGTTGGGGAACTGCAGCCGGAACTCCTGCACGGCAGTCGGCAGCGCATAGCGCGCCTGCGTGTGCGTGGCCGCGATCGACAGCGCGCCGCTTTGCTGCGCCACGAACTCCTGGCCCGCGGTGCGCAGGTTGTGGCTGCCCTGCAGGATGCCCTCGATGATGGGCAGCACATGGGCGCCGGGCTCGGTCAGCCCCGTGAGCCGCTTGCCGGCGCGCACGAACAGATCGATGCCCAGCTCCTCTTCCAGCTCGCGGATCTGGCGGCTCACCCCGGGCTGCGAGGTGTGCAAGGTATGGGCGACCTCGGTGAGATTGAAGCCGCAACGGACGGCTTCCCGTACGGAGCGCAATTGCTGGAAGTTCATCGTGCCGGATTGTTCGCGCCACCCCGCGAATTTCCAACGATTGATTCGTAGGTTCTATATCGCCAAAACATCGCTGGCGCCCGCCGATGTCCGTGTCGGACCGTGCGCGCGCGGGTTGCTGGTGCACATGTTCGGTGCTGCTGCCACAGCAATGTAGGCCGGCGGCCGGGCTCGGCCAACGAAGATTCGCGCGCTTGCATATGCAGTGAACCGGCCCGGGCGGGTGCGGCTCGCATCGGTGGCCTGCATATCCGGATTGCGCATACCGCTGTGCCATCTCCTTCCTTGGGCCCGGGCCGCCATGGCGCCAAGAATCCCGTGTTTCCACCACCGCATGCCCGCACCATGAGCGATCTGAATGCCTACCTCGCGCACAAGCGCAGCGCCGTCCTGGCGAAGAACCAGGCCGTGGCCGCTGGCCTGGCCCAAGCAACGCGGCTGGCCGCGCGCGTGTCGGCCGAGGGGCGCAGCGGCGTGCGCCGCGTGCGCATCCGCGAGCACCAGGTCCTCAGCGACAGCCCGCCCGACTTCGCGGGCTACAACCTGGGGCCCAGCTCGCCCGAGCTGCAGCTGGGCGTGCTGGGCAGCTGCGTGACGCACATCTTCCTGATCCACGCGGCCGAGCGCCAGCTGCCGTTGAGAAGCCTGGAGGTGGAGGTGACGGGAACCATCGACCCGCGCGCGGGCAGGCCCGGCCACGAGGCCACGCCCATCTGGCCGCACGACATCGGCTACCAGGTCTTCATCGACTCGCCGGCCTCGCGCGCAGAGATCGACGCGCTGTTCGAGGTCGTGGAGCGCAGCTGCCCGATCCTGAACCTGCTGCGCCAGCCGCAGACCATCCGCGGAGTGGTGCAGCTCAGCGACAGCGCGGCCAGGGCCTGAGCGGCTACAGGCCCAGCGCGCGGCGCCCGGCCGCGGCCAGCACGGCGTCGCTCTGCGGCGCATGCACGCGCCCGCACAGCACGTCGCGCAGGTGGCGCTGCAGCGGGTTCTGGCGCGACAGGCCATGGTTGCCGCTGAGCTTGAGCGCGCGCTCCACGGCCTCGATGGACTGGGCCGTCACGGTGTTCTTGAGCAGGCCCGCGTCGACCACGGGCGGTGGCTCGCCGCAGTCCACGGCCGCCACGGCATCGTCGAGCAGCACGCGGTTGCTGTGCAGCAAGGCTTCGATGCCGCCCAGCGCCTCGTGCGTGCGCGGCAGGCTGGCCAGCGGCGCACCCAGGCTGCCGGGTGCGCGCGTGCGCAGAAAGCCCACGAGCCAGTCGCGCGCGGCGCGGGCCACGGCGTCGTAGAGCGCGCCCAGCAGCACGGCCATCCAGGCCTGGTGCAGCGCCTGCGCGTGCTGCTCGGCCGTGCTGCCGGCCGTGGGCGCCCAATCCGCCGGTGCGCGCAGGTCCACCGCATGCGCCAGCGGCAGCAGCACGTCCTCGAACACGGCCTCGTGGCTGCCCGAGGCGCGCAGGCCCAGATGGTCCCAGCTCGGAACGGTGCGGATGCCGGGCGCATCGCGCGGCACGAGGAACACGCCGGTGCGCGGCAGGTCTTCGTCGGTGCGGGCCCAGACGGCCAGCCAGCGCAGTCCCTCGATGCCCGTGCAGTACAGCTTGTGGCCCGACAGCCGCCAGCCCTGGTCGGTGCGGCGCGCCACGGTGTCGGGCAGGCCGCCGCGGCTGGGCGATCCCAGCACGGGTTCGACGCGCAGCGCGTTGATCAGCGCACCGTGCTGCACGGCATCGCGCGCCACGCGCTCGCGCAGCGCCAGCGGCCAGCGGCTTCCCTCTTGCACGAGCGCCAGGTGCTGCAGATAGGTCATGGTCAGGATCAGCGCGGTGGCCGGCTCGGCATGGGCCAGCGCGGCGATCACGCGGCGCGCTTCGGCCAGGCCTGCGCCCGCGCCGCCCCAGGGCCGCGGCACCACCAGGGCCACGAGGCCGGCCTCGTGCAGCGCCGCAAAATTGGCGTGCGGAAACGCGCCGCTGGCGTCCAGTTCGGGGGCCCCGCCGGCCAGCTGGGCCGTGAGGCGGGCCAGCACGGTGGGATGCAGTCCGGCGACGGCGGGTGCGCTGGGCAGGCGGTAGAGCAGGGAGGCATTCATGGGCGGCGGCCGGTCGGATGGAAGTGCACAGGCTATCGGCGCGGCCCGCCTGTCCAAACTTGCACGGCGCATATGCATCGGTGTTTTTCTTCGTTCTGCGCGCGCCGGTGGCTGGCTAAGGTCCACCGACCCAGCAGGCGCAACGCGTGCGCCCGATCCCGACCCGCGCGATGGTCCAGCGCCGCCAGGCAGGGCCAGGCAGCGCCGGACACGCAAGACGCGCCAGGTGCGCCAGGTGCGCCAGGTGCGCGGCCGCGCCTGCTGGAAGACGCGCAGGACGACGACCGCGTCCTGATCCCCTCGACGCGCGCGCGCACCGCGCAGCGCGTCGCCCACCGCCGCGAGGCCGCCAGAGAAAACCCACCATGCCAAGACTGTTCCAACAACTCGCCATCGGCCTGCTCGGCGCCGCGGCGCTGGCCGCCACACCATGGGCTAGCGCCCAGGCCTGGCCGGCCAAGCCGCTCAAGCTCATCGTGCCGTTTCCGCCCGGCGGCGCGGCCGACACCATCGGCCGCTACTACGCCGAGCAGCTCGGCCAGGCCCTGGGCCAGGCCGTGGTGGTGGACAACAAGCCCGGCGCCGGCACCGCGATCGCGGCCGAACTCGCCGCGCGCGCCGCGCCCGACGGCTACACGCTGTCGCTGGCCACGAGCGGCCAGCTGACCATCCTGCCGCACCTGCAGGCCGGCCTGCGCTTCGACCCGCTCCAGGACTTCGCGCCGGTCTCGCTGCTGGCCTCGGTGCCCAACGTGGTCGCGGTCAACGCCAAGTTCCCGGCCGATTCGGTGGCCGGCCTCGTGGCCGCGGCGCGCGCGCGTCCCGGCAAGCTCAGCTACAGCTCCTGCGGCACGGGCACGCTGTGCCATCTGAGCGGCGAGCTGTTCAAGGGCCTGACCGGCGCCGACCTGCTGCACGTGCCCTACAAGGGCAGTGCGCCGGCCGTGGCCGCCGCGCTGGGCGGCGAGGTCGACGTGGCCGTGGACACGCTGACCATCCTGGCGCCGCAGATCCAGGCCGGCAAGCTGCGCGGCCTGGTGCTGACGTCCGCGCAGCGCTCGCCGCTCCTGCCCGGCGTGCCGAGCGCCCCCGAGGCCGGCCTGCCCGAGTTCGCGACGGCCG
>DATKFT010000832.1:0-9209 GCA_035544335.1 Pseudorhodoferax sp. | reverse complement strand
GCGGCAACAGGAAGCAAGAGTGCTGGCGAAGCGCATGCACGTTTGGTGCAATGTCCACCGTCAACGAACGAAAGGAACATCCCCGCATGCGCAAGTACCGCCCCCTCGCCTGCTTCGAGGAACACAGCCTGGCCCTGTTTGCCGCCCTGGTCATGGGCAGCACAGGCGCCGCGGCCGTGCAGCTGCGCGAAGACGGTGGCCTGGTGCAGGTGCAGGCTCCGCTCAGCGCATCGGCCCCGCGGGCCGTCCAGGACCCCGCGCAGCAGCGCGCCTCGGCCGCGTTCGACCGCGCCGACGCCAATGGCGACGGCCGGCTCAGCCGCGAGGAGGCGCAGCGCCTGCCGGCCGTGGCCGAGCGCTTCGACGAATTCGACACCGACGGCGACCACATGCTGTCGCGCCAGGAGTTCGAGCGCGCCATCGCCAATTGATGGCGTGCGCAGCACGTGCGCGTTGAGTGCACGTGCCTGCGTGCGCAGGCACGCTGCCGGGCTCCGGGCCGACCCGGGGCTGGCTGCTCTCAGCCCCGCACCACCGCCACGCACTCGATCTCGAGCAGCATGCGCGGGTCCGGCAGCGCGGCGACCACGCAGGTCGTGCGCGCCGGGAACGGTGCCGGCCCGAAGGCCAGCGCATAGCGGCTGTTCATCTCGGCCACGTCCTGCGCGCGCGTGAGCAGCACGTTGACCTTGGCCAGGTCGCGCAGGCTGCTGCCGGCCTGGGCCAGCACGGCGCGCAGGTTCACGAGCGTCTGCTCGAACTGGGCCGCGAAGTCGCCCTCGTCGATGCGGCCATCGTCGTGGTAGCCCGGCGTGCCGGAGACGAAGACCAGGTGGCCGACGCGCGTGGCCGAGGACAGCGGCGGCGACTTGGCGCGGGCCGGAGCGAAGTGTTCGATGGTCACGGGCATGGCGTCTCCCTCAGATCAAGAGCTGGGCGGGTCGCGATGTTCGCATGCGCCCAGCCCCGTGCCACTGGCTTTTTGCGCGGCCGGATCAGGCCACGTTGCGCCCCGTGCCGGCCCAGTCGGGCGCGCGCAGCGCCTTCTTGTCGACCTTGCCCAGGGGCGTCAGCGGCAGCGCGTCGGCGAAGACCAGCTGCTTGGGCTGGTGCAGCGCGCCCTTGCGCTCGCGCACCAGCGCCGCGAGTTCCTCGGCGCGGACCTGCTGGCCCGGCCGCAGCACGACCACGGCCTTGACCGACTCGCCCCACTTGGGGTCGGGCACGCCGATCACGGCAGCCTGCGCCACGGCGGGGTGGCTGCTCAGCACGTCCTCGACCTCGCGCGGGTAGACGTTGAAGCCGCCCGTGACCACCATGTCCTTCTTGCGGTCCACGATGTAGAGCCGGCCTTCCCCGTCGCGGCGCGCCACGTCGCCCGTGTGCAGCCAGCCGCCGGCCAGTGCCTCGGCCGTGCGCTCCGGCTGGCGCCAGTACCCACTCATGACCATGCCGGCGCGCACGCAGATCTCGCCGGCCTCGCCCGCGGCCACGGGCTGGTTCTCATCGTCCAGCAGCGCGACCTCGCAGGCCGCGGTCGGGAAACCGCAGGCCGCCAGCAGCTGCGGGCGCGACACATCGTGGTCGGCCTTGGGCAACGCGGCGATGGGATAGCACTCGGACTGGCCGTACAGCTGCGAGAACACCGGACCGATGCGCGCGAGCGCCTCGCCCAGCCGCGCCGGCGACATCGGCGAGGCGCCGTACAGCAGCAGCTCCAGCGAGGACAGGTCGTGCCGCGACAGGCCCGGGTGGTCCAGCAGCACGTAGACCATGGTGGGCACCATCAGCGCGAAGTTGATGCGCTCGCGCTCGATGGTGGCCAGCACGCGGTCCGGGTCGTAGCGCTCGAGCAGGTGCACGGTGCCGCCGCGGTACAGCACGGGCAGCACGTTGGTGCCCGTCACATGGCTGATCGGCGCCACGGCCAGGAAGCGCGGCCGGCGCGGCAGCTCGAACTCGGCCAGCACGGCCAGCGACATCAGCGCGTTGGCGCCCGCGGTCTTGACCACGCCCTTGGGTTGGCCCGTGGTGCCGCCCGTGTAGTTCAGCGTGGCGATGCCGTCGGCCTGCGACAGGTCGCGCGCGCACGCGCTGCCGTGGCGCTCGGCCAGCGCCAGCAGGTCCTGGCCATAGCCGGCCGGGCCCAGCGTGAGCACGGCGAGCTCGGGGCGCAGCGCGGCCAGCGCGCCACCACGCTCGCCGAAGCCCTGGGCGTCGACGATGAGCAGGCTGGCCTCGGCATCGGCCAGCTGGTACAGGTGGGCCTCGAGCGCGCCCAGCGGGTGCAGCGAGGTGACGACGGCGCCCAGCGCCTGGGCCGCGACGCCCACGCACCAGCTGTCCCAGCGGTTGGCGCTCAGCAAGGCCACGCGCCGGCCGCGCTGCAGGCCTTGCGCGCCGAGCACGGCCTGCACGCGGCCGATGAAGTCCAGCGCCTCGGCGTAGCGCACGCCGCGCTCGGGTGTGCGAAAGGCCACGCGGTCCGGAAAGCGCGCCAGTGCGCGCAGCACGAGGCCGCAGTAGGTGGGGTGCAGGTGGGCGGAGGTCATCGTGCCTCCCGTGCAGCTGCAGGCAGCCAGGCCAGCGCGGCCTGCGCCGCGGCGCGGTATTCGGCGGCCGTCTGCGCGACGAGCGCGGCCACGCTGCCGCGCTGCGTGACGCCCGAGACGCTGTGGCCCGCGCTCCAGATGTCGCGCCAGCGCCGCACGCCGCTCTCGCCGCCACTGCCGTACAGCGCCGCGGCGCGTTCGGCCGTCATGTCCTGCGGCAGCGCCTGGGGATCCAGGCCGGCCGCGCGGATCGAGGGGACCAGCGTGTTGGTTTCCAGGCCCGTGAACGCGCGCGAGAGCAGCACGTCGTCGAGCGCGCAGTCCACGAGCATCTGCTGGTAGGCGGGCGGCGCCATGCTCTCGTCGGTGGCGATGAACTTGGTGCCCATGTAGCCCAGGTCGCAGCCGGCCACCTGCGCGGCCAGCAGCGCCGCGCCGTCGGACACGCCGCCGGCCAGCACCAGGGGGCCGTCGTAGAACGCGCGCACCGCGCGCGCGAAGGCCAGGCCGTTGGCCCAGCCGGTCTGCCCGCCCGCGCCGGCCGTCAGCAGCACCAGGCCGTCCACACCGGCCGCGACCGCCTTGCGCGCATGGTGCACCGAGGCCACGTCGGCCAGCACGCGGCAGCCGATGCCGTGCAGCGGGCCCACCACGGGGTCGGGTGCGCCCACGCTCGTGATGACCAGCTCCACGCGGTGGCGCAGCAGGCAGGCCAGCTCCTCGCGCAGGTTCTCGCGCCGCATGATCAGGTTGGGACAGTACGGCGCGTGCTGCGGCCCCAGCGCCGCGGCGATGCGCGTGAGCCAGGCGTCGAGCTCGTCCACGCTGCGGCAGTTGGCCGTGGGAAAGGCGCCGACCACACCGGCCCGACAGGCCGCGATGACCAGCTCGGGGCCGGACACGCGGAACATGGGCGCGGCGATCAGCGGCAGCTGCAGCCGTTCCGCGAACATCGCACGCAGCGCTTGGGTCGTCATCTCATACCTCCGCGGCGCGGTGCGCCGTCAACAACAGGAAAGCCGCGACCAGCGCACCACGCAGCACAAGGCCGCGCAGCGGCCTGGGGGTTTGTCTCAGGAAGCCGCCTTGATCATGTTGCGCGCGATCACGAGCTGCTGGATCTGGCTCGTGCCCTCGTACAGGCGGAACAGCCGCACGTCGCGGTAGAAGCGCTCGATGCCGTGGTCGGCCACGTAGCCCGAACCGCCGAAGATCTGCACCGCGCGGTCGGCCACCTTGCCGCAGATCTCCGAGGCGAACAGCTTGCAGCACGAGGCCTCGGTCGAGACGTTCTCGCCGTTGTCGCGCCGGCGTGCGGCGTCGATGACCATGCAGCGCGCGGCGTAGGCTTCCATCTTGCTGTCGGCCAGCATGGCCTGCACGAGCTGGAACTCGGCGATGGGCTGGCCGAACTGGCGGCGCTCGATCGCGTACTGCAGTGCGTCCTCGAGCATGCGTTCGGCCGCGCCCACGCAGATCGCGGCGATGTGGATGCGGCCCTTCTCGAGCACCTTCATCGCGGTCTTGAAGCCCTGGCCTTCCTTGCCGCCGATGATGTTCTCGGCCGGCACGCGCACGTTGTCGAAGCTCACGTCGGCCGTGTGCGCGCCGCGCTGGCCCATCTTCCTGTCGGGCTTGCCGACCGTGATGCCCGGCGTCCTGGCATCGACGATGAAGGCCGAGACACCGCCCGCGCCCTTGTTGTTCGGATCCGTGCGCGCCATCAGCGTGAAGATGCCGGCCGTGGGCGCGTTGGTGATGAAGCGCTTGCTGCCGTTGACGATGTAGTGGTCCCCCTCGCGCCGGGCCGTGGTGCGCAGCGAGGCCGCGTCGGAACCCGCCTCGGGCTCGGTCAGTGCGAAGCTGGCGGTGAGTTCGCCGCTGGCAAGCTTGGGCAGCCAGTAGTCCTTCTGCGCCTGCGTGCCGTCGATCAGGATGCCCTGCGAGCCGATGCCCACCGTGGTGCCGAACAGCGAACGGAAGGCCGGCGAGGTGCGGCCCATCTCGAACATGACGAGCGACTCCTCCTCCATGGTCACGCCCAGGCCGCCGTACGCCTCGGGCACGGTCAGGCCGAACAGGCCCATGGCCTTCATGTCGGCCACGATGTCGGCGGGAATCTCGTCGGTCTCGGCCACCTGGTGTTCGGCCGGCACGAGCCGCTCCTTGACGAAGGTGCGCACGCTGTCGAGGAAGGCCTGGGTGATTTCTGGGTCGCGGATCATGTCGGTTCTGTCAGGGGGTCAAAAAATCGGGAAGGGGTCGGCGCGCGCGGACGCGGCATCACTCGAACTTGATGCCCTTGGTCACGTCGCGCCACATCGCGAGGTCTCGGCGCTGCTGTTCGGCCAGCACCGCAGGCGCGCCGGTCCACATGTCGTAGCCCTGCTCGGCCCAGAGCTTGCGCAGGCCCTCGTCGGCCAGCGTGCGGTTGACGGCGGTGTTGACCAGCGCCACCTGCTCGGTCTTCATGTGCGCGGGGCCGTACACGCCGTACCAGCCGATCACCTCGTAGCCGGGCAGGCCGGCCTCGCGCATGGTGGGCACCTCGGGCAGCGAGGCGTTGCGCTCGCGCGAGGTCACGGCCAGCGGCAGCACGCGGCCGGACTGCACGTAGTTGCGCGCCGTGCTGACGATGTCGAACATCATGCTCAGCTGGCCGCCGATCACGTCGGTCATGGCCGGCGCGTTGCCCTTGTAGGGCACGTGCGTGAGTTGCAGGCCGCTCTGCTTGGCGAACAGCTCGCCGGACAGGTGGTTGGAGGCGCCCATGCCGGCCGAGCCATAGGACAGCTTGCCCGGATGGGCCTTGGCATAGGCGATCAGCTCCTTGAGGTTCTTGATCGGCAGGTCCTTGTTGACGACCAGCGCATTGGCGTAGGTCAGCACGGGCGCCAGCGGCGTGAGGTCCCGGACCGTGTCGAAGGGCATGGTCTTGATCACGTGCGGGCTGATCGTCAGCGTGGGGCTGGCGCCGAAGTACAGCACCGAGCCATCGGGCGCCGCGCGCGCCACGGCCTCGCCGCCCAGCGCACCGGCCACGCCGGCGCGGTTCTCCACGACCACGGTGCGTCCCAGCTCGCGGCCGAAGACCTGGGCGAACTGGCGCGCCGCCGTGTCCACGGGGCCGCCGGCCGCGTAGCCCACGACCAGGCGCACGGGCTGCTGCTGGGCCAGGGCGGGCAGCGCTGCGAGCAGGCCGGCCCCCAGTGCGGCAGCGAACAGGGTTCGGCGGGCGAAAGGCGGGATCGCGTCGGGCAGGGTCGCGTTGGGCATCGTTTGTCTCCTGGTGGTCCGTACCGGTCTTCTGGAACCGCGAGGATGGCACCCCGGCCCCGCGCCAGCCATCTGTTTTTGGCAAAGGGGGTGTTCGCCGCGATGCGGTACGCTCGCCGGCCCGCCATGCATTTCGACCTGTTCGATCTCCGCCTGTTCGTCTACGTCGCCGAGGAATCCAACCTGCGGCGCGGCGCAGAACGCGCCTGCATCTCGCTGGCCGCGGCCAGCACGCGCATCAAGCAGCTCGAAGACAGCATCGGCACCAAGCTGTTCTACCGCAAGCCCCAGGGTGTGGAGCTGAACCCGGCCGGCGAGGCGCTGCTGCACCACGCGCGCAAGGTGCTGCAGCAGGTGGACCACCTCAAGATCGACCTGCGCGACTATGCCGATGGCGCCAAGGGCCATGTGCGCGTGCTGGCCAACACCACCTCCATCACGAGCGCCCTGCCCTCGGCGCTGGCCAGCTTCCTGGCCCAGCACCGCGACGTGAGCATCGACCTGCGCGAACGCCTGAGCCAGGAGATCGTGCTGGCGATCAACGAGGCGCATGCCGACATCGGCCTGGTGGCCGGCAACGTGGACACGCAAGGCCTGGAGGTGCGCGACTTCGTGGCCGACGAACTCGTGGTGGTGGTGCCGGCCCGCCACGCGATGGCGGCGCTGACCCGCGTGGATTTCGTGCAGACGCTGGACGAGCCGCACATCTCGCTGGCCGAGGGCAGCGCGCTGGCCGGCTTTTTGCCGCCGCTGGCGCGCAGCATCGGGCGCAACCTGGACTTCCGCATCCAGGTGTCCAGCTTCGAGTCCATCTGCCTGCTCGTGGAGGCCGGCGTGGGCATCGGCATCCTGCCGCGCTCGTCGGCGGCGCGCCACGCCCGCACCATGAAGCTGACCCTGGTTCCTCTGAGCGACGCCTGGGCCCAGCGCGAGACCAAGATCGTCAACCGCGCGGGCCAACCGCTGCCGCGCCTGGCCGCCGAACTGGTACGGCACCTGGCCAACTTCAGCTTCGCCGACCGGCTGCTGTAGGTCCAGTCCGCGCCAGGGACGCGTGTGGCCGCCGGCCGGCGCCTCCACGATTTGCACACAAATGCTCGACAGGCAATCCAGATTGCCGCGGCATCCTCGCGGTTTGGCTGTTGTGACGCGTCCGGGCATGCCGGGCCGCGCCGAACCAGCGGCCTTCTCTGTGGAACACCGTCCCCCCATGCACAACGACCATGCCCGGCTGCTCGCCGACGAAGCCAAGTACTGCTCCTTTGGCGATACCGTGCACTACGTGAACCCGCCCAAGATCTTCGAAGGCTGCGAGGGCAGCTACATGGTGGACGCCGAGGGCACGCGCTACCTGGACCTGCAGATGTGGTACTCGGCCGTGAACTTCGGCTACAAGAACAAGCGCCTCGAAGAGGTCATGATCCACCAGCTGCAGACCCTGCCCCAGGTCGCCAGCCAGTACCTGCACCCGACCAAGATCGAACTGGCCAAGTTCATCGCCGAAGACGCCAAGAAGAAGTGGGGCAGCGACGGCCGCGTGCATTTCAACGTGGGCGGCGCCCAGGCCATCGAAGACTCGCTCAAGGTCGTGCGCAATGCCAGCGGCGGCAAGAGCCTGATGTTCGCGTTCGAAGGCGGCTACCACGGCCGCACGCTGGGCGCGTCCAGCATCACCTCGAGCTACCGCTACCGCCGCCGCTTCGGCCACTTCGGCGAGCGCGCGCAGTTCATCCCCTTCCCCTACCCGTTCCGCCGGCCCAAGGGCATGACGGCCGAGGAGTACTCCGATCAGATCGTGCGCGAGTTCGCGCGCAAGTTCGAAAACGAGTACCACGCCGTCTGGGACCCCAAGACGCGCCAGTGCGAGTACGCGGCCTTCTACGTCGAGCCGATCCAGGGCACGGGCGGCTACGTCGTGCCGCCGCCGAACTTCTTCAAGGGCTTGAAGAAGGTGCTGGACGAGCACGGCGTGCTGCTCGTGGTCGACGAGATCCAGATGGGCTTCTGGCGCACGGGCACGCTGTGGTCGGTCGAGAATTTCGGCGTGAAACCCGACGTGCTGGTGTTCGCCAAGGCGCTGACCAACGGCCTGAACGCGCTGTCGGGCCTGTGGGCCCGCGAGGAGCTGATCAACCCGACCATCTTCCCGCCCGGCTCCACGCACTCCACCTTCGCCTCCAACCCGCTGGGCACGGCCCTGGGCCTGGAAGTCATGAAGATGACGCACGAGATCGACTTCGGCAAGCAGGTGCGCGACGCGGGCGCCTACTTCCTGGAAGGCCTGAAGGACCTGCAGAAGCGCCACAAGGAGATCGGCGACGTCGACGGCATGGGCCTGGCGCTGCGCGCCGAGATCTGCACCGAGGACGGTTTCACGCCCAACAAGGCCTTGCTGGACAAGATGGTCGACATCGGCCTGGAAGGCACGCTGGAGTACCAGGGCCAGCAGCGCGGCCTGGTGCTGGACGTGGGTGGCTACTACAAGAACGTGATCACCTTCGCGCCTTCGCTCATGATCACGCGCCCCGAGATCGACGAAGCCATGGTCCTGCTGGACCAGCTGCTGACCCGCGCCAAGAAAGCCGCGTGAGCGGTGCGGCCCGGGCCGCCCGTGCGGTCCCGGTCCCGCCGATACTGCAAGAGATGGCGCAGGACACCTTCCGCAACCAGCTCGAACCCGCCGGCCTGCTGCAGCAGTTCAGCGCGCATCCCCCCGAGGGATTCGCGCTGCTGCCGCACTGGCCGGCGCCGGCTTTCACGGCCCCGTTCGACCTGCTGACCACCGCAGACGACGCGCTCAAGGCGCGTCTGTCGTCCTTGCCGGCCGGCCCCTGGCTGGCGCGGCGCCTGACCCTGCGCACCGACTTCGTCGGCACCACGGTCAGCGAGTACGCGGTGCTGCCACGCGCGCCCGACGCCGCCACGCAGGCCGCGCAGCTGCGCGCCAGCGCGGGCCGGCGCATGCTGACCATCGTGAAGGACCTGCCGCAGGACTCGCCGCTGCTGCCGGCCGAGGACAACGCCCACGCGGCCGCGCTGGCCCAGGCGCTGCAGCGGCAGGGCTTCCTGCTCGTCGAGGGCCAGGCCCTGGCCCATGTGCCCATCGATTTCGCGAGCCTGGACGACTACCTTGCGCGGCTGTCCAAGAGCCGGCGCCAGAACCTCAGGCGAAAGCTCAGGAGCCGCGCCCGGCTGCAGATCGCGCGCGTGCCCACGGGGGAGGCCTTTGCCGACGAGGCGCGCGTCGACGCCTACTACGCGCTGTTCGAGGCGGTCTATGCGCAAAGCGAGGTCCATTTCGACAAGCTCACGCGCGGCTTCTTCGCGGCCGTGCTGCGCGACGCCGGCAACGGCGGCACCGTGTTCGAGTACCGCGATGCC
>DATKFT010000831.1:0-4708 GCA_035544335.1 Pseudorhodoferax sp. | reverse complement strand
TGGGTCTGCGCCTGCGGCGTGCCACGCGGCGGCGCAGCCCGCAGGCGGCAAAATCGCCCGATGCCCTCGTCCGCCACGCACTCGCCCGCCACGCTGCTCAAGCTCTCGGCCGCGGTGGCGGTCCTCACGATCGCGCTCAAGACGCTGGCCTGGTCGCTGACGGGATCGGTGGGCCTGCTGTCGGACGCGATGGAGTCCTTCGTCAACCTGGCCGGCGCGCTGTTCGCGCTCTGGATGGTCGCCATCGCGCAACGGCCGGCGGACGCCGACCACCCCTACGGCCACCACAAGGCCGAGTACTTCTCGGCCGGCTTCGAAGGCCTGCTGGTGCTGGGCGCGGGGGCTGGCATCGTCTGGGCCTGCATCCTGCGGCTGCTGCAGCCACAGCCGCTCGCGCAGCTGGACATCGGCCTGGCGCTGTCGGTGCTGAGCTCGGGCCTCAACGCTGCGCTGGCCTGGGTGCTGTTCCGCGGCGCGCGCGCAGCCCGCTCCATGGCGCTGGAGGCCGACGCGCGGCACCTCATGACGGACGTGTGGACCTCGGCCGGCGTGGTCGCGGGCCTGCTGGGCGTGGCCGTCACGGGCTGGCACTGGCTGGACCCCGTCATCGGCATCGCGGTGGCCGCGAACATCCTGCGCGAAGGTGCGCGCCTGGTCTGGAAGTCATCGCAGGGCCTCATGGACAGCGCGCTCGCACCGGCGCTGGCCACGCGCATCGCGCAGCTGCTCGAGGGCTTCGTGCAGCGCGAGGCCGGCGCGCCGATCCGCATCGACCATGTCGCCACGCGCGATGCCGGCCACCGCCACTTCGCCGACCTGCACCTGCATGTGCCGGGCGACTGGAGCCTGGCGCGGGCGGCTGCGCTGCGCGACGAGATCGAGCACGCGCTCATGCAGGCGGTGCCGGGTCTGCTCGTGTCGATCCAGCTGCTGCCGCTGGGCCTGGAAGCGCGTGCGGTCGCGCCGTCCGCGGCCGATGCCCGCCCCGGCTGAGGCCGGAAACTGCTTGGCTCAGGCCAGCGCCATCGGCGTGCCCCACGCGTGCTGCGGCGCAGGCAGGGCCAGCTCGTAGGCCTGCGCGACCTGCGCCTCGATGCGTGCGAACACCGTGGGAATGGTGCAGCTGCCCACATGCTCGGCGTCGCGCAGATGGCCGGCGATCTTGCCGTCGGGGTAGAGCCGGAACGCCATGCCGTCGCGGAAGTCCGGGTCGGCCCAGAGCCGCTGGTTCAGCTCGGCGAGGTACTGCACGTGGTTGAGGAGTTTGCGTGGCATGGCGGCCCCCTAGAAGCGCTCCAGGTCGGCGAGTTCCAGGCAGTCGGCCGGCGCATTGTCCAGCGCGACGCCATGCCTGCCGTGCTCGTCGGTGACGACCTTGAGCCGTGGCCCGTCCTCGATGCGGCCATCCGCGCGCAGCAGCGCGCGCACGGTGTCGCCGGCCTCGATGCGGGCGATGACCTCGTCCACCGACACCGTCTGCGGCTCTTGCACCCAGCGCCCCGGGCCTTCGCCCTGGCCCAGTTGCAGGCCGGTGAGCTGCTGGTGTTGGTAGCGGACGGCGGTGACGCGGTAGTGGTTCATGGCAGCCTCCTGGGCGGTCTTGCCACGATGGTGCAGCGCGCCCGCGCGCGCGGCTGTCGGCGAAATTCCCGCCCCCGCGTCGTCCTGGCGTGGCCCGGCCCCGTCTGTGCGCGAGGCCCGTCGGGCACAGGTCCGGAAACGGCGAGGACCGCAGCGGGCACCCTCCTATGATGGGGGCCATGCCGTCCTCTGTCCCCCTCCTCGCACCGGCGCCGACCCAGGCCCCGGCCCCGGCAACGCAGGACGATGCGCGCTACCGTGCGCTGGCCTCGCGCGATGCGCGCTTCGACGGGCGCTTCTTCACAGGCGTCACCAGCACCGGCGTGTACTGCCGCCCGGTCTGCAGCGTGAAGACACCGCGGCGCGAGAACTGCCGCTTCTTCGAGCATGCCGCGCAGGCCGAGCGCGCCGGCTTTCGGCCCTGCCTGCGCTGCCGGCCCGAGCTGGCGCCGCAGAACCTGGCCTGGTCGACACAGGACGCCTCCAGCATCCTGGCCCAGCAGGCCGCCCGCCTGCTGGATGCGCCCGAGGCATGGCCCGACAGCGGGCCCACGGTCCAGGCCCTGGCCGAGCGGCTGGGCGTGACGGACCGGCATGTGCGCCGCATCTTCGAAGCGCAGTTCGGC
Source organism: Pseudorhodoferax sp. (assembly GCA_035544335.1). GTDB lineage: Bacteria > Pseudomonadota > Gammaproteobacteria > Burkholderiales > Burkholderiaceae_C > Pseudorhodoferax. Next base: position 2,501 of record DATKFT010000831.1, on the reverse strand, counting down.
GTCTCCCCGCTGCAGTACCTGCAGACGCGCCGGCTGCTGACGGCCAAGCAGCTGCTGGCCGACACCGACCTGGCGATCACCGAGGTGGCGGCCAGCAGCGGCTTTCACAGCCTGCGGCGCTTCAACGCGGCGTTCGTCGGGCACTACGGCCTGAACCCCAGCGCGCTGCGCCGCGCCGGCGGCCAGCGCGAAGGCCAGGCCAGCGTGGTGCGGCTGGGCTACCGCCCGCCCTACGACTGGCAGGCCATGCTGGACTTCTTCGCCGCGCGTGCGATCCCTGGCATGGAGCAGGCGGCCGGCGCCGACCAGCCGGCGCCCGGCCTGGCGCGCACCTGGCAGCTGCAGGCCGGCGGGCGCAGCCACACCGGCTGGCTGCAGCTTCGGTTCGCACCCGAGCGCCACCAGGTGCTGCTGCAGGTCTCTGACAGCCTGCGCGGCGTGCTGCCGCAGCTGATCCGCCGCGTGCGCGTGCTGCTGGACCTGGACGCCGACCCGCAGGCCATCCACGCGGTGCTGGGCGCGCGCTTTCCCGATGGCGCCGGGCTGCGCGTGCCGGGCTGCATGGACGGCTTCGAGCTGGCCGTGCGCGCGGTGCTGGGCCAGCAGATCACGGTGGCCGCGGCGCGCACGCTGGCCGCGCGGCTGGTCACGCGGCTGGGCCAGCCGGTCGAGACGGCCCTGCCCGGCCTCACGCACCTGTTTCCGCGCGCCGAGCAACTCGCCGGCCTGGGCGATGCGGCCGGCGACATGCTGGGCGCCCTGGGCATCGTGCGCCAGCGCCAGGCGGCCATCGTCGCGCTGGCCCGCGCCGTGGCCGGCGGGCTTGCGCTGCACCCCGGCGCCGACGTGGCCACCACGGTGGCCGCGCTCAAGGAGCTGCCCGGCATCGGCGACTGGACCGCGCAGTACATTGCGATGCGCGCACTGCGCTGGCCCGACGCGTTTCCGGCCGGCGACGTGGCGCTGCACAACGCGCTGCAGCTGCGCGGCGAGCGCCAGCCCGCGCGCGCCGCCGAGGCCGCGTCCGAGGCCTGGAAGCCCTGGCGCAGCTATGCCGTGCTGCGGGCCTGGGCGCTGCTTGCGCCGCCGCGCCCCATCCCCTCCAAGGAGTGACCACCATGCAATTCGATGCCTCCACCGTGCACCAGCGCTTCGACGGGCCGCTCGGCGCCATGGTGCTGTCCGCTTCCGCGCGCGGGCTCAACGGCGTCTGGTTCGACGGCCAGCGCCACCAGCCCGACCCCGCGGGCTGGCCGCAGGCGCTGCACCATCCCGTGCTGCAGGCCGCGCAGCAGCAGCTGCTTGAGTATTTCGCGTGCCGGCGCCGCCAGTTCGATCTGCCGCTGGACCTGTCGGGCGGCACGGCCTTCCAGCAGGCCGTCTGGCAGGCGCTGCTCGCGATCGACGCCGGCGCCACGCGCAGCTACGGCGCGCTCGCGCAGGCGCTGGACCGCCCCCGTGCCGTGCGTGCCGTGGGCGCGGCGATCGGCCGCAACCCGCTGTCCATCGTCGTGCCCTGCCACCGCGTGCTGGGCAGTGGTGGCGCACTGACCGGCTACGCCGGAGGCCTGCAGCGCAAGCACCTGCTGCTGACGCTGGAACAGCAGCCGGCCCGCCAGCAGGAGGCCGCTTGCGCAACGCCGGGCCGCCCCATGGTGCGCAGCACCGCAGCGCGCAGCGCGAAGGTACTCCAATGAACGAGGCGGCGGCGGCACGGCCGCGCTGGATGGCCGATTTCCTGCTGCTGTCGGCGCTGTGGGGCGCCTCCTTCCTGTTCATGCGCCAGGCCGCGCTGGAGCTCGGACCGCTGCCCACGGCGGCCGCGCGCGTGGCCATCGCCGCGCTGTGCCTGCTGCCGCTGCTGTGGCAGCGCGGCCTGCTGCCCGAACTGGTGCGGCACCACCGCCCGGTGCTGTTCGTGGGCCTGCTCAATTCCGGCATCCCGTTCGCGCTGTACTCCTATGCCGTGCTGTCCATCCCGACCGGCCTGTCGGCCATCCTGAACGCGACCGTGCCGCTGTTCGGTGCGCTGGTCGCCTGGGCCTGGCTGCATGAACGCCCGGGCGCCGCGCGCAGCCTGGGCCTGGCCCTGGGCTTCGTCGGCGTGGCGCTGCTGGCCTGGAGCAAGGCCAGCTTCGCACCGCGCGCCGATGGCGGCGCGACAGGCTGGGCCGTGCTCGCCTGCCTGGCGGCCTGCGTCTGCTATGCGCTGGCGGCCAGCTTCACCAAGCGCTACCTCGGCCAGGTCAAGCCACTCGTGCTGGCCGCGGGCAGCCAGCTCGGCGCGACGCTGGGCCTGGCGCTGCCCGCGCTGTGGCTGTGGCCGGCCACGCTGCCGAGTCCTGCCGCGCTGGGCAGCCTGGCCGCGGTCGGCGTGCTGTGCACGGCACTGGCCTACATCCTGTTCTTCCGGCTGATCGCCACCGTGGGGCCCACGCGCACGCTGACGGTGACCTTCGTCGTGCCCGTGTTCGGCGTGCTGTACGGCAGCCTGCTGCTCG
>DATKFT010000830.1:0-9524 GCA_035544335.1 Pseudorhodoferax sp. | reverse complement strand
GGCCACGAAGCGGCAGCTGGCCGCGACGGCGGCCTTGCATGCCGACAGTTCGCGCAGCGCAGCCGCGTCCGGCGCGCCGCCGCTGGCGATGTCCAGCGCGCGGCCGCTCACGGCGCGGGCCGCCTCGGTGCGCGCGTACATGTCCACGAGGCGGTGCTGCACGGCCTGCAAGCGCGCGATCGCCGTGCCGAACTGCTGGCGCAGCTGGGCATAGGCCAGCGTGGCCGCGTGCATGCCCTCCATGGCGCCCACGGCCTGCTGGCAGACGGCCGCCAGCGTCTCGGCCTGCACGCGCGCGAACACCGCGTCCAGGTCATCGGCCTGCAGCTCGAGCGCAGCCGCCACCTCCACGCCGTCCAGGTCCAGGTCGGCCAGCGGCGTGCCGTCGATGCGCGCATGCTCGCGCACCTGTACGCCCGCCGCGCCGCTGGGCACCAGCCAGGCGCGCAGGCGCTGCGGCTCGCGCGCATCGCAGGCCGTGACAATCCAGGCGTGCGCGCAGGGGCCGGCGACCACGCCGTGCTTGCGGCCGTGCAGCCTGCCGCCGGTCGCGGACGCCTCGCAGCGTGCGCGGGGCAGCGCCGCCTCGTTGGGCATGCCGCGCTCGAAGTGCGCAAGCGCCACCACGCGCGTGCCTGCCGCCAGGCCCTGCAGCCAGGTCTCGCGCTGCGCGAACTGCGTGGCGCACAGCAGCCGCGCGGCGGACACGGCCAGTTCGGTGTAGGGCTCGAGCACCAGGTGGCGGCCCAGGGCCTGCAGCAGCGGGGCCGCGTCGCGCAACCGGTGGCCCAGGCCACCGTCGGCCTCGGGCAGCAGCAGGGCCAGCCAGCCCATGTCGGCAAACCGGGTCCACATGGCCCGGTCGAGCCGACCCGTGGCCAGCGCGTGGCGCCGGTGCGCGAAGGCATAGCGTTCGGACAGCAGCCGCGTCGCGCTGTCCGCGAGCAGGCTGGAGAAATTGTCAGAGGTGTCGTGCATGGCGGTGATCGAACTCCTGCGCGCTGGTGTCAAAGCCCGAGAACGGCCTTGGCGATGATGTTGCGTTGCACTTCGCTGCTGCCGCCGTAGATCGACAGCTTGCGCCAGTTCAGGTACTGGTGCACGAGGGCCTGCGGGTCGCCGAGGTCCTGGTCCGCCGACGGCAGGCCCGCGAGCTGCGGTCCCAGCGTGTCGACGAGCAGCGCGGACAGCGACTGGGCGGCCTCGGTGCCGATCAGCTTGAGCACGGAGGCCTCCGGGCCGATGGCGCGGCCCGCGGTCGCCTCGCCGAGCAGGCGCAGCGTGAGCTGCTCGACCGTGAACACGTCGACCTCGGCCTGCGCGATGCGCTGCGAGAAGACCGCATCGTGCAGCAGGCTGCGGCCCTGGGCATCGGGGCACGCCGCGAGCCGCTTGAGCAGCGCGAGTTCGCGCTTGGAACGCCCGATCCGGGCCACGTTCAGGCGCTCGTGGCCCAGCAGGTACTTGGCGCAGTCCCAGCCCTTGTGGAGTTCGCCGAGCAGGTTCTCGGCCGGCACCTGGACCTCGTCGAAGAAGACCTCGTTGACCTCGTCCTGGCCGTCGAGCAGGCGCACCGGGCGCACCGTGATGCCGGGCGTGTCCATGTCGATGAGCAGAAAGGAGATGCCGGCCTGCTTGGACGCGTCGGGGTCGGTGCGCACGAGGCAGAACATCTTGTCGGCGTACTGCGCGTAGCTGGTCCAGGCCTTCTGGCCGTTGACGATGAACCGGTCGCCGGACAGGCGCGCGCGCGTGCGCAGCGAAGCCAGGTCGGAGCCCGCGCCGGGCTCGGAGTAGCCCTGGCACCACCAGTCCTCGCTGCGCAGGATGCGCGGCAGCAGCGTGCGGCGCTGCGCCTCGGTGCCGAAGCGCATGACCAGCGGCCCCAGCATCTTGTGGCCGAAGGGCAGCACGTCGGGCGCACCGGCCAGCCAGCACTCCTCCTCGAAGATGTAGGACTGCATGGCCGACCAGCCCGGGCCGCCGTGCGCCGTGGGCCAGGTCCAGCACATCCAGCCCTGCGCGCGCAGGATGTGCTGCCACTGCAGGTAGTCCTGCTTGTCCAGCACCGCGTGGTCCAGCACCTTGCGGCGCAGCGCGGGTGGCAGCTGCTCGCGCAGGAAGCCACGGACCTGTTCGCGAAAGCCGGCCTCCGCGTCCGGCATCACTGCTCCACCATGATGTTGTAGCGCTTGACCAGTTCGCCCCAGCGCGCGCGGTCGGCCGCGACGTAGTCGGTGATGGCCTTCTCGTCCATGGTGGGCAGCATGACCATGCCCAGCGACCTGGAGGCGTCGCGAAAGCGCGCGTCGGCGATCGTGCGCTGCGCCGCGGCCTGCAGCGTGCGCACCACGGCGTCCGGCGTGCCCGTGGGCACGGCCAGCCCCATCCAGCTCGCGGCGTGGAAATTGGGGTAGCCCGCTTCGGCGAAGGTGGGCACTTCGGGCAGGGCTTCGAGCCGCTTGTCGTTGGGCACGGCCAGGGCCTTGAGCTTGCCCGACTTGATCAGCGGGATGGAGGTGGAGGCCAGGTCCATGTAGAGCTGCACCTCGCCGCCCATCATGGCCGCCAGCGCGGGCGCGCTGCCCTTGTAGGGCACGCCGGTCATCTGCACGCCCATCATGGTCTCCATGACCTTGGTCGTGATGTGCAGCACATTGCCCTGGCCCAGCGTGGCATAGAACAGCTTGCCCTGGTTGGCCTTGGCGTAGGCCTCGAACTCGCGCATCGTCGTGGCCGGCACGTTGGCGTTGACGACGGCCACGGTGGGCGCCTCGACCGCCAGCGCGAACACGCGCAAGTCCTTGGCCGGATCGAACTTGAGGTTGTTGTAGAGCAGCGGCGACATCACCATGTTGCCGTTGACGGCCATGAGCATGGTGTAGCCGTCCTTGGCCGCGGACACGGCGGCCTGCGTGCCGACCACGGCGCCCGCGCCGGGTCGGTTGTCCACGATGACCGGCACCTTGAGCTCGCGCGTCATGCCCTCGGCGAACGCGCGCGCCACGCCGTCAGTGCCGCCGCCCGCGGCGTAGGGCACGATGAGTTTGATCGGTCCGGTCGGAAAGTCGGCCCGTGCCGCCGTGCCCAGTACCGATGCGGCCAGCGCGGCCAGCAGAACACCAGCCCGTACCGCCAATGACTTCAGTTGCATCTCTTGTCTCCTGTGGGTTTGTCGTGCGATTGCCGAAATGGGGCTCAACGCCCCGAGAACACGGGCGGGCGCTTGTGCTTGAACGCGTCCGTCCCTTCCATGAAATCGTCGGTGCCGAAGACCGCGGCCTGCGCCAGGGTCTCGCGGTGCAGGTAGGACGCGAGGTCCTCGCGCCAGGCCGCGTCGGCCAGCACCTTGCCCAGTCCGAGCGCCACGGTCGGTCCCTGGGCCAGGCCGTCGGCCAGGGCCAGCACCTCGTCCATGAAACCGGCCGCGGGCAGCACGCGGCTGACCAGCCCCATCTGCAGCGCCTCGGGCGCCGCCACGCGGCGGTTGGTCATGAGCAGCTCGTTGGCGCGCGGCATGCCGATCGCGCGCGGCAGGTGGTAGAGCAGACCCAGGTCGGGCAGCACGCCCACGCGCGAGAAGCCGGGCATGAAGTAGGCGTCGTCGCGGGCCACGACGATGTCGCCGAGCAGCGCGAGCGACAGGCCCGCGCCCACGGCGGCGCCGTTGACGGCCGTGAGCACGGGCTTCTCGCAGGCGGCCAGCGTGCGCACGATGCGGTGGCTCAGTTCCATGCGCGTGCGGATGGCCTGCGCGCTGCGTTCGTCCGACATGTCGCGCAGGTCGCCGCCTGCGCAGAACACGGCGTCCGTGCCCGTGAGCACCAGGCAGCGCAGGCTGGCATCGTCAGCGTAGCGCTGCGCCACGCCGGCCAGGCCGCGCTTCATTTCCACGCTCAGCGCGTTGCGGTAGGCCACGGCGTCCATGCGCGCGAGCAGCACGCCGCCGTGGCGCGTGACGACCACGGGGCCGCCGCCTTCGGGAACGCAGGCATCCATCTCAAACCCCCTTGAACACGGGCTGGCGCTGGCCGGCGGCGGCCGCCACGCCTTCGCGGAAGTCCTCCGACAGGATCAGCAGCGCCTGCTGTGCGACGCTGGCGGCCAGCGTGTCCTCCAGCGCGCATTCGGCGCCGCGCCGCAGGCCGGCCTTGGCCGCCTGCAGGGCCAGCGGGGGCAACTGCGCCAGTTCCTGCGCGAGTGCGATGGCCTCCTGCTCCAGCTGCGCTTCGTCCTGCACCACGCGGTGCGCCAGCCCGATGCGCTCGGCCTCGGCCGCACCGACGCGCCGGCCCCGCAGGACCATGTCGGCCGCGCGGCCGTGGCCGATGTGCGCCGCAAGCGCCTTGAGCCCGCCCAGCGGCGGGATCAGGCCGAGCCTGATCCAGCTTTCCTCGAAGAAGGCGCGCGGGCCCAGCACGCGGAAGTCGCAGGCGATCGCGAGTTCGCAGCCCACCGTGATCGCGGCGCCGCCGATGCAGGCCACGGTGGGCTTGGGGTAGGCGTAGAGCGCGCGTGCGGCGGCCTGGAAATGGCGGTAGATGTCGTCGCGGATCTGCTGCGCCGTCGCTTGCTGCAGGGAGCGCAGGAACGCGAAGTCTGCGCCCGCGACGAAATGGCGGCCCGTGTGGCCGATCACCACGCTGCGCACGCCGGCGTCGTCGCGCACGGCGTCCAGCGCGGCGCAGAGGTCGGCCATGCTCTGGGGCCGCACGGCGTTGACGCCGCCGATGTTGAAAAGGATCTGCGCCACCGGGCCGTGCCGGCGCGTCAGGACGTCGCCGTCCTGCTTGTCTTGCATCATGGAAACGGTCTTTCTTTCTCGGGATTCAGCCCTGCAGGCCTGCGGGCAGCTGGGGGCGGGGGTCTGCGAAGAGGCGCGCCATGGCGGCCTCAGCGGCCTCAGATCGCGCCGCTTTCGCGCAGCTCGGCGATCTGCCGGGCCGAGAAGCCCAGCTCCTCGGCCAGCACCGCATCGGTGTGCTCGCCCAGCGCGGGCGGGCTGCCCGCGGGCAGCGGCTGCCCGCCCACGCGGATCGGGCTGCGCAGCACGGGCACCTGCGGCGCATGGCGGTGTGGCACGAAGACGGCCAGCCCGCGGTGCTGCACCTGAGGGTCGGCAAAGACCTGGTCCAGGCTCAGGATGCCGCCGACCGGCACGTTGAAGCGGTTCAGGTGTTCGATGAGCCCGGCGACCGTGTAGGTGCGCGTGCGCGCCTCCAGCAGCGCGTGCAGTTCGGGCCGGTGGCCTGCACGCTCCCAGCCCGTGGCGAAGCGCTGCTGTTCGCGCAGCCGCGGCAGGCCCAGGCCTTCGCACAGGCTGTCGAACTGGCTGTTGTTGCCGATCGCGACCATGACCTTGCCGTCGCTGCAGTCGAAGGATTCGGAGGGCGCCGACAGCGGATTGGCGTTGCCGTTGCGCTGGGGCACGCGGCCGTTCAACAGGTACTCGACGGCCAGCGGCCCGTTGACGCCGACCGAGGCGTCGAACAGGGATACGTCCACATGCTCGCCGCGGCCGGTCTGCGCGCGCCGGTGCAGTGCGGCCAGCGTGGCGTTGACGGCGTACAGGCCGGTCACCACGTCGGTGATCGGCACCGAGGTGCGCAGCGGTTCCGAGCCGGGGAGGTCGGGCACGGGGCCATTGGTGCTCATGAGCCCGGCCATGCCCTGTGTGATGGAGTCGTAGCCGGGTCGCGGGGCGTAGGGGCCGTCCATGCCGAAGGCCGTGATCGAGCAGTAGACGAGGCGCGGCGCGGCCTCGCGCAGGTCTTCGTAGGACAGGCCGTATTTCTGGAGCGCGCCGACCTTGTAGTTCTCGATCAGCACGTCGCAGCTGGCCGCCAGTTCGCGCACGATGCGCGCGCCTGCTGGCGTGCTGATGTCCACCGTGACGGAGCGCTTGCCGCGGTTGTAGGCGAAGAAGTAGGGCGAGTCCGTGGTCTGGCGCCCCTGCGCGTCGTGCAGGAAGGGCCCCATGCCGCGCGTGTCGTCGCCGGTTCGCGGCCGCTCCACCTTGAACACCGTGGCCCCGAGGTCGCCGAGCACCTGCGCGGCCAGCGGCCCGGCCACCATCCGCGTGAGGTCGAGCACGCGAACCCCCGCGAGCAATCCATCTGGCACGCCCATATGTCTCCTTGGTTCGTTGTTGAAACGACTGTACATACGGCGATTTCTATTGACAATGCGCAAACCATGGACGACTTGTTTAGGAAAAATTGACAATGGATTGGGACCTGGTCCAGCTCTTCGTGGAGGTCGTGGAGGCCGGCACCATGAGCGAGGCGGCGCGGCGCCGCAAGCTCACACGCTCGGCGGTCAGCCAGCGGCTCAAGCTGCTCGAGAAGCAGGTCGATGCGCAGCTGCTGCGCCGCACGACGCGCGAGCTCAAGCCCACCGACATCGGGCAGACGCTCTACGAGTACGGGCGCCGCATCGCGCTGCAGTTCGAGGCCGCGCAGTACGAGGTGGTCTCGCGCATGAAGAAGCTGTCCGGCCGCATCCGGATCAGCGTGCCGTTCGGCATCGGCCTCATGTTCATCTCGCCCTTGCTGCGCCGCTTCGCGATCGAGCACCCCGACGTGAGCCTGCGCGTGATGTTCAACAACCGCCTGACCAGCCTGATCGAGGCGGACATCGACATCGCGATCAAGGTGGCCAGCGAGGTTCCCGAGGATGTGGTCGCGCGCGAGGTGTCCGCGCTGCACTGGCACTTCTACTGCACGCCGGCCTACCGCGAGCGGCTGGGGCCTTGCACGCAGCCGGCGGACCTGGAGCCGGTCAGCTTCCTGTCGCCGCACGAAGGCCGCAAGGTGGTGCTGGCGCTGCAGCACAGCGCATCGCCCGAGGTGGTGTCGGTCACGCTGACGCCGCGCGTGACCTCGGAGAACACGGTGTTCCTGCTCGAATGCGCGCTGGAGGACATGGGGGTGGCGCTGCTGCCGGGCTATGTCGCGCAGAAGGCGCTCGCCCAGGGGCGGCTCGTGCGCGTGCTGCCCCAGCACCACAGCGAGCACAACGGCGCCAAGGTCTGGATCGTGACCCTGCCCAACCGCTACCCGACGCCGGCGGCCCAGGCCTTGATCGAACTGCTCAAGCAGGAGCTGCCGGGCTGCATCGGTGCGCCGGCGCGCGCTGCGGCCCCCGCGGCCCTCACATCTGCCGCGCCCGCAGCGCCGCCCGTGGCCTGAGCGGCCCGGCGCTGCACGCGCATGCCCCGGCAGCCTTGCCGTTTGGCGCCGGGCGCTCGGCTATCGTCGGGCGATGACCGTTTCGACCGCACGCGCGCACTGGGCCGCCCGCTTTCTGTTCTTCGCCGCCGGCTTCCTGTTCGCGACCTGGGGTGTGCAGATCCCGACGGTCAAGGCGGTCTACGGCCTGGGCGTGGGCGCCATCGGCGGCCTGGTGCTGGCGGCCGGCCTGGGCTCCATCCTGGGGCTCACGCAGGCCGGCTGGCTGATCGCGCGCCACGGCGCGCGGCGCGTGGCCTGGTGGGGCGGCCTGCTGTCGGCCGTGGCGGTCGCGCTGCTGCTGCACATGCCGCATCTGGCGCTGCTGTGGCTGCTGCTGGGGCTGTTCGGCATGGCCATGGGCCTGCTGGACGTGGCCATGAACGCCGACGCCTCCGAGCTGGAACGCGCGGCGGACCGGCCGCTCATGAGCGCGTTCCACGGCATGTTCAGCCTGGGCGGCATGGTCGGCGCGGGGCTGGGCGGGCTGCTGTTCGAGGCCGGCGTGGCGCCGAACCTGCAGGTGGCCGCCATCGCGGCCCTGAGCGTGGCGCTGCTGGGCTGGAGCGTGCGGCAGATGCCGCAGCCCGCCGCAGCTACGCGCGCAGAGGCCGACGCCCGCTTCGTGCTGCCGCGTGGCCGGTTGGCGCTGCTGGGCGTGCTGGCCGCACTGGGTTTTCTCGTGGAGGGGGCCATCTACGACTGGAGCGTGCTGTTCCTGCAGACCGAGCGTGGCGCACCGCAGCAGCAGGCCGCGCTGGCCTACGCGAGCTTCTCGGCCGCGATGGCGGCCACGCGCTTCGTGGGCGACCGGTTGCGCGCGCGCTGGAGCGCCACCGGGCTGTTGCGCGCGAGCGCCTGCCTGGCTGCGCTGGCACTGGCCGCGGTGCTGCTGTCGGAGAGCGTGCCGTTGGCGCTGGCCGGCTTTGCGCTCGTGGGCGTGGGCCTGGCCAATGTGGTGCCGGTGCTGTTCAGCGCCGCGGCCCAGGTGCCGGGCGTGACGCCCGCCCACGGCATCTCGGCCGTGGCCTCGCTGGGCTACTGCGGCTTCATGGTCGGCCCGTCCCTGATCGGCCTGCTGGCACACGGCAGCTCGCTGACGGCGGCGCTGGGTCTTGTCGTGGGCTGTGCGCTGCTGCAGGCTGCGCTGGCAGGCCGCGCGCTGCGCGGTGGAGCCGGCGCTCGGTGAGCGCCACGGCGATGCCGGCGCCGCAGATGCAGGCGATGCCCAGCGCGGTCGTGGCGTCGGGCAGCTGGCCGAACACGGCCCAGCCCAGGCCCACGGCGGAGAGGATCTGCAGGTAGCTGTAGGGCGCCAGCAGCGTGGCCGGCGTGCGTGCGTAGGCGGCCGACTGCAGGCCGTGGCCGATGGCGCCCGTGAGCCCGGTGGACAGCAACAGCGCCCATTGGCCCCCGCTGAGCTGCGGCAGTTCCCAGACCCAGGGCAGCACCGGCGTCAGCGCCACGGTGCCGACCAGGCCGCCGTAGTAGTTGGTGGTCAGCGGATCGTCGGCCGCGAGCCGGCGCGTGGCGATCTGGAAGGCGGCGAAGGTCAGCGCCGTGGCCAGGCCCAGCGCGATGCCGTAGGCGTCCAGGCCCGTGCCGGGCCGCACCACGATCAGCATGCCCGCAAAACCCAGCGCCACGCCCAGCCAGCGGTGCAGCCGGTGGCGTTCGCGCAGCAGCCAGGGCGCCAGCGCCATCAGGAAGATCGGAGCCATGAAGTTCATGGCCGTGGCCTCGGCCAGCGGCACGCGCTTCAGGACCGAGAAGAACAGCAGCGTGGAGCCGATCATGAGCACGCCGCGCAGCAGCTGCCCGCGCAGAGAATGCGTGCGCAGCAGGTCCAGGCCCCGGCGCGGCAGCAGGATGGCGCTGGAAAGCAGGGTGTGGACCACGTAGCGGAACCAGGCCACCACGAGCACGGGAACGCCCACCATCGCGAGGTACTTGCCGCTCGCGTCCAGTCCCGACAGCACCCACAGACCAAGCACGTGGAACAGGATTCCGCTCTTCTGCATATAAGCTTTTCTCTTTATATTCTTATGAGTTCTATGAAAACCCGCGTAGATTCATGCCCCTTGATGGATATAAGGACGGCCCCGGTGGCCGTTCCGGGCAAGCAATGATCGAGTTGAGGGGTATCACCCAGACCTACCAGGGTAGCAGCGGACCCGTGCAGGCGCTGCGCGGCATCGACCTGGAGGTGGCGGCCGGCGAGGTGTACGGCATCATCGGCCGCAGCGGCGCCGGCAAGAGTTCGTTGGTGCGCGTGATCAACCTGCTGAACCGGCC
>DATKFT010000829.1:0-11857 GCA_035544335.1 Pseudorhodoferax sp. | reverse complement strand
GCGTCGCGCTCGACGGCCAGGCGCACGCGCAGCGCCCAGGCCTGCGCGTTGCGCCGCGGGTGGCGGTCGATCCAGGCGGCGGCTTCGCGCAGCAGCGCCGCGCTGCCATGCAGCGCCACGTCGATCTCGCCCAGGTGCGCGCGCTGGTGCGCGTCGACGCGCTCGCCGCGGGCGGCCAAGCTGGCGTGCACATGGCGGGCGATGCCCACCGCGCCGCCCCACCAGCAGGCGGCCACGCCGGCACCGCCCTGCCAGAAACCGGGCCGCTGCACATAGGCGCCCGGGCCACCGACCGCACGCGCGCGCGCAGCGTGGAAATGCACGTCCACACTGCCCGTCGCGGCCATGCCGCAGGCGGCCCAGCCGTCGCCGGTCACGCACACGCCGCCCTGGTCCAGGGCCACGGCCGCCAGGCACGGTTCGCCGGCGGCGTTCCAGCCGCTCACGATGGCGTGGTCCACACCGGCCGCGCCCGAGCACCAGGCCTTGCGGCCCTGCAGCTGCAGCCAACCCGCTGAATCCGGTTCGGAAAACTACAGCCGCGCCTCGGGCGGCTCGGCGCACCAGGTCGCCCAGGCACCGGGCGCGCCCGGCGCCTGCAGCTCGGCCAGGATGGCGTGTGCGTCCGTGTGGCCCTCCCAGAGCTTGGCGAGCGGCACGTCGCGCGCGGCCACGCTGGCCAGCGCCTGCCAGCGCGCCAGTGTGCGGCCGCTGCCGGGCAGCGGCAGCCGGTCCGCCCCTTGCGCGAGCAGCGCACGCAGCGCGCCCATGGAGGACGTGCTGCTGGACGGCGGCGCACAGGGCGCATGCATGGCCGGCCCCTGGTCCGCGCGCCGCGCCGTCATCAGGCCGATGTGCCCTGCACCTGGTGCTTGAGCTGCGAGGCCTTCTGGTGCGCATCCTTCACGGCCTGCTGCAGGCCCGGGTCGACCTGGGCGGCCTTGCGGCAGGCCTCCATGGCCTTGTCGGCCGCCTGCTCGATGTCGATGGCGGCCTGGGTCAGCTCCTTGGGGTCGGTCAGCGCACGCTTGCTGCGGGCCTGCTGGTGCAGGTCCTGCACCGCGCGCTGCAGCGTGGCATCGGGCTGCCCGGTCTTGGTCTGCTCGACGGCCTTGTCGACGGCTTGTTCGATGGAATCGATGGCTTGCTGGATGGCTTGTGCGTCCATGGGGGTTCTCCTGCGTTGGTCAAAAAAAAGCGTTCCCACGACGCTGCATGTCCTGCGGCATGCCTCATCGTGGGGGCCAGGCCAGTGTTGCGGCCGCGGCCCGGACGCAGGTGTCGGAGGCCGGCAGCGGCGCCTGTCAGCGGGTACGCCTTGCGGCCAGCGGGTTCCACGCCTTGCCCGCGCGGGGCATGGCCTGGCGGCGCGGCCAGGCCGGCCTCCATCCAGGAGGAGGAACGACGGGCGCGCCGCCCCCGCGGTGCCTGGGACCTGGCGCCCGCACGGCGGAGCGCCGGCTAGGGACTGGCCGCAGGATCCAGCGGCAGCACCGCCGTGAACACGGTTCCCGCTTCGGCCGTCGAGCTCACGCGCAGGGTTCCGCCGTGGGCCTTGCAGACCTGTTCGCAGATGAACAGGCCCAGCCCCAGGCCCCGCGTGGCCCCCCGCGTCTCGCCACGCGTGAAGGCGCCGAACACGGAAGTGATGAACTCGGGCGCGATGGGCGTGCCATCGTTCTTGACCTGGACCAACAGCTCCGCGCCATGGTCCACCGCCACGACGGAGATCGGCGCCCCCGCAGCGCCATGCACCAGGGCGTTCGCGAGCAGGTTGGACAGGAGCTGCTGCATGCGCGTCCTGTCGCAGCGCATGGGCCGCTTCACGTGGATCGCCGCGTCGATGGTGCGGCCCGGGTTGGCGTCGCGCAGTTCCGTCACGACCTGTTCGAGCGCCGAGCCGATGGCGTGGTCCACCTGCAGGTCCAGCGCGATGCCGCCCCCCATGCGGCCGCGGGACAGGTCCTGCACATCGTCGATGAGCGACTTCATGCGCTGCGCACTGCGTTCGACCCGGTGGGCCGTGGCGCGCACCTTCATCTCGTCGCCCGCGAAGCGCTTCAGCAGTTCCGTGCCCGCGACGATGCTCATCAAGGGGTTGCGCAGGTCGTGCCCCATCACCGCGATGAACTGCTCGCGCAGGCGGCTGTTCTCGCGCTCGGCCCCCACGTCCTGCTCGGCCTGCCGGCGGCGGCGCACGCTTTCCAGCTGCGCCGTGATGAGCTGCGACAGCAGGCGGAACAGCAGCACGATGTGCGGTTCGGAGATCTTCGCAGGGCGCGCGTCGATGGCGCACAGGTTGCCGAAGTAGTCGCCATTGCTCAGCACGATGGGAACGGAGATGTAGCTCTTGAGCTGGTAGATGCGCGGCGTGGGATGCTCCGCGTACCGCGCATCGCTGCCCACGTCCTCGATGACGATGGGCGCGCCCGCCGCCCGGACCTCCTTGCACAGCGTGGTGTCCACGTCCAGCTCCTGGCCAGGCACCAGCCCAAACGAGATCTCGTCGTGCACCGCCAGGGCCAGCCACCTGGTGTCGGTCACACGCGCCACGGCCGAAAAACCCATGCCCGTGACGCTGCACACCACGGACAGCAGCGAGTCCATCATGCCGATGTCCGCGATGTCCTCCATGTCCTGGCCAAACGCCCGGTCCAGGTCTGCGCTCATGCCGACGCCCTTCTGCGGTCCGAAAAACCACAAGCCTAGCAAACAGTGCGCCTGCGTGACGCCGCTCTGCGGTCTCGGAAACCTGTGCTTACAGCTTGCCGCGCACGGGCCAGGCATGCAAAGGGGTCCGAAACCGCAGGCGGGGCATGGGCGCAGCGCTGCGGACGCCCGGACAGCACGGCCCAGTTCCCGCAGCGCGGTCAAGGGCAGCGGCGCGCGCCGGCACGCGCATGCGCGATCATCGGCCCATGAACCCCACGACCTACGCCCTCCTCCTGTTCGCCCACCTGGCCGGCGCCGCCTTCTGGGTCGGTGGCATGGCCACCATGCACCTGGCCGTGCGGCCGGCGGCCGCCGCCGTGCTGGAGCCACCGCTGCGCCTGCCCTTCATGGTCGCGGCGCTGGGCCGCTTCCTGCGCGGCGTGGATGTCGCGCTGGCCGCGCTGTGGATCAGCGGCATGGCCATGTTCATGGCCATCGGCGGCTTCCGCGGCGCGCACTGGCGCATCCACGCCATGTTCACGCTCGCGCTCGTGATGACGGCCGTCTACGGCTACATCCGCGGCCGCGCCTTCCCGCGCCTGCGCCGTGCCGCGGCCGAGCGCCAATGGCCGCAGGCCGGCGCCCACCTGGGCCAGGTGCGCCAGCTCGTCGCGCTGAACCTCGCGCTCGGCACGCTGGTGTTCGCGGTGGCGCTCGTGGGCCGGGCGGCTTGAACGCTGGCCTGCCTGGGCCTGCCGGCACCGGCGAAGACCGGGCTGCAGACGGTGTTTTGGAACGCTGTGCGCAGGATTCGCCCGCCTCGGCGACAGTCGCCTGCATGCCCTTTGCCGAGTCGCCCCAACCGCTCCGATCCAGGCTGCTGTTCATGGCCCAGCCACCGGCGGCCGTCCGGGATGTGATGCAGCGGACCCTGGCCTACTGGCAACTGGACCAGCGCCTGGGCGGCACCCTGTCCCCGCCAGCGAACTGGCACCAGACGCTGTCGGGCCGCTTCTTCGAGGGGCGCTCCTTGCTCGGCCCGCTGCGACGTGCGGGTGAGCGCCTCCAGGCCGAAGCCTGCACCTTGCTGCTCAACCGCATCCGTGGTGTCGACCGCAACCAGGCCGACGGGCGTGGCTCCATCCACTGGTCGTTTCTGCCCCGCGGCGAACCCACCGGATTCGCGGCTCTGCTGGCCGCGGTCCGCGCCAGCCTGGCCAGCGAAGGGCTGGCGAGCCCGTCGGGCCACACGCCGCATGTCACCATCAGCTACGGCGCGCCATCGGCGCTGGGCACACAGAAGATCACGCCCATCCCCTGGACCATCGACGAAATCCTGCTGGTCGAAGGCCATGGCCCTCCGTATGCCTACGAGGTGATCGAGCGCTGGCCCTTGCAGGCCGCCGCCCCCGCCCAGCAACAGCTCGATCTGCTGTAGCACCCGGTCGAGGACCTCGTGCGCCGGCTCGCCTAGGGAGCCGGCTCCAGCGCCCAGCCCTGCGCATGGCGCAGCCGGATGCCGCTGGCCTGCAGGCTGGACTGCCAGACCGGCCGCAGCGGCGCCAGCGAATCCACGGGCTGCAGCACCGTGCCGCTGGCCTGCAGGGCCGCCCGCAGGTCGGGCACCGCGTGCACGGCCAGCGGCAGCACGGCCTCGTGCGAGACCTGCATGCCCGCGTCGTCCAGGTCCAAGAAGCTGGTGTCGGGCAGCGTGTAGCGGTACAGCGTGGTGCTGGCGATGCGCGCGAGCCAGCCGCGCTCGACGAAGGCCACGGCCTGCATGCCGGGCGCGAGATCGCCCAGCCAGCGCGCACTGTCGGCCGCCGTGCTCGCGGCCGTGAGCCACACGACGATGCGCGGGCAGTCGCGCGGAAACAGGTACAGCCGCGCATGCGCGGCCGCAATCGCCCAGACCAGCGGGCCGTTGAGCCACGCCCGGCCGGGTGGCCGCACGGCCGGCACGCGCACGGGGCGCGGCACGAAGCAGGCGATGCCGGGATCCTCGCTGAAATGGAACAGGGGCATGGCGCGAGTATCGCCAGGCCCAGGCCCTCTTAGCGCCCCTAGCGCGGCGCCACGCCCCCCAGCAGCCCGCGCAGCCGCCGCACCTCGCGCTGCAGGTCGATGATGAGCGCGGCGGCGTCCACGCCCACGCCGAAGTCGCGCTGCAGGCGCCGCGCCTCCAGCACGCTGCGCAGGGCCTCGCCGGGGAAGGCCCATTGCGCGTGCGGCGCATCGGGCGCGGTCGGCGCGATCACGCCGGCCTCGACCAGCTCCAGCACCCACTCCAGCCGGTCGCCGGCGGCGCGCGCGAGCTCGTCGGCGCGCAGCGGATGGTCCTCGTCCAAGGGCACGCAATGCACGATGGACACCGTGGTCTGACGAATCTGCATGTTCAGGCTCCCGTCGTGGCGAGGTGGGCGCGCGGGTCGAAGCCGGCACTCGCCTTGGCCAGCGCTTCGTAGGCCGCGCGCGCGGCGGCGGAGTCCGCGGGCGGCAGCGCGATCTCCAGCTCCAGGTACAAATGGCCGGGCTGCTTGCCCGCAAAGCCGCGCTCCTTGAGCCGCAGCTTGCGCCCGCTGCGCGAGTTCGGCGGCACCGTGACCTCGACCTCGCCACCGGCCGGCAGCGGCACGCGCACCTGCGCGCCGAGCGCGGCCTCGCTGGGCGTCACGGGCAGGCGCATGGAAAGGTCATGCCCTTCCACATGCCAGCGCGCATCGGGCGCGATGCGCACCTCCAGGAACAGGTCACCGGCCGGCTCGCCGCCCTGCCCGGGCAGGCCCTGGCCGGCCAGCCGGATGTACTGGCCTGGCCGCACGCCCGCGGGAATGCGGACCTGCAGCGTGCGCTGCACGAGCTGCGGCTCGCCCTGGGCGTCGAGCTCCAGCGCGCGCAGCTGCAGCTGGCGCTCGCCGCCGCGAAAGGCCGTGGCCACGTCGATCTCGATGGCGGCATGCTGGTCCTCGCCCCGCATGCGCGCCTGCCGGCGGCCGGCCTGGCGGCGCTGCGCGGCACCGAACAGCGAGGAGAAGAACTCGCTGAAATCGGCGTCGTCGGCCGGGCCGCCGCCGCTGCGCTGGAAGTCGAAGCCCTGGTCCCAGCCCGGTGGCGGCGCGAAGCCCGCGCCGCCGGCACCGCCCGCACCGGTCTGCGGACCCGCGGCCACGCGCTCGGCCAGCGCATCGTAGGCGGCACGTTTTTCCTTGTCGCGCAGCACGTCGTAGGCCTCGTTGACCTCGCGCATGCGCTGCTCCGCATCGTCCTCCTTGCTGACGTCGGGGTGGTACTTGCGGGCGAGCCTGCGGTAGGACTTGCGAACCTCGTCCTCCGATGCGGTCTTCGGCACGCCCAAGGCACTGTAGTAATCCTTGAATTCCATGGTGCTCCCGTGGGTGGGGTGATCAGGCACAAGGATGGGGGCGCAGGCCGGCGATTGCAAGCGCACCGCACGGATCTGACCGTCGGCCGCTGCCTACGCGCATGCGCCGTGTCGGCCGGCTGTGCGCACGCCGCGTGCGGACAACGCTGGCAGCACCCCATCCGTGCGCCATGCCGGTGCGCACCAGGAGCCCACGATGCACCCACACGACACCAACCCGCCCGGGGCGCCCGGCGCAGACTGCGCACCCGCGCTCACGCGGCGCGATCTGCTGCTGGCCAGCGCGGCCGGCGTCGCCAGCGGCGCCCAGGCGGCAGAGCAGCGCGCACCCGCCAGGCCAAACGCCGACCCCATGCCCCTGCACCGCCTCACGCTCACCGTCAACGGCCAGACCCACAGCCTGGCGCTGGACACCCGCACCACCTTGCTCGACCTGCTGCGCGAACACCTGCACCTGACCGGCAGCAAGAAGGGCTGCGACCACGGCCAGTGCGGCGCCTGCACCGTCATCGCCGACGGCCGACGCATCAACGCCTGCCTGTCGCTGGCGCTGCTGCACGAGGGCGGCAGCGTGACCACCGTCGAGGGCCTGGGCACACCGCAGCAGCTGCATCCGATGCAGGAAGCGTTCGTCAAGCACGACGGCTTCCAGTGCGGCTACTGCACGCCGGGCCAGATCTGCTCGGCCGTGGCCGTGGTCGACGAGGTGCGTGCCGGCATCCCGAGCCACGTGAGTGCCGACCTCAACGCCAAGCCGCTGCTGTCGGTGCAGGAGCTGCGCGAGCGCATGAGCGGCAACATCTGCCGCTGCGGCGCGTACTCCAACATCGTCGATGCCATCACCGAGGTGACCGGCGCCACAGGAGGCCGGACATGAAAGCCTTCACCTTCGAACGCGTCCGCACGCCAGCCGAGGCCGCTGCGGCCGCAGCGCGCACGCCCGGTGCGCGCTTCATCGCCGGCGGCACCAACCTCGTCGACCTCATGAAGCTGCAGATCGAGACGCCGCCGCACCTCATCGACGTGAACGGCCTGGCGCTCGACCGCATCGAGCCGGCGCAAGGCGGCCTGCGCATCGGCGCGCTGGTGCGCAACACCGACCTGGCCGCCGACGCGCGCGTGCGCAAGGACTACGCCGTGCTGTCGCGCGCGCTGCTGGCCGGCGCCTCGGGCCAGCTGCGCAACAAGGCCACCACGGCCGGCAACCTGCTGCAGCGCACGCGCTGCCCCTACTTCTACGACACGGCGCAGGCCTGCAACAAGCGCAAGCCAGGCAGCGGCTGCTCGGCGCTGGACGGCATCAACCGCCAGCATGCGATCGTCGGCACCAGCAATGCCTGCATCGCCACGCACCCCAGCGACATGGCGGTGGCCATGCGCGTGCTGGACGCCACGGTGGAGACCGTGCGCCCGGGCGGCGGCACGCGCAGCATCCCGATCGCCGACTTCCACCGGCTGCCGGGCAACACGCCGCAGCGCGAAACCGCGCTGGAGCCCGGCGAGCTGATCACCGCCGTGACGCTGCCGGCACCGGTCCTGGGCAGCCACGTCTACCGCAAGGTGCGCGACCGGGCCTCGTACGCTTTTGCGCTGGTCTCGGTGGCCGCCATCGTGCAGCCGGGCGGCCGCGGCCGCGTGGCACTGGGCGGCGTGGCGCACAAGCCCTGGCGCATGGAGGCGGCCGAAGCCGCGCTGCCCAACGGTGCCGCCGCCTTCACCGCGCAGCTGCTGGCAGGTGCGCGCACCACCGGGCACAACGCCTTCAAACCGCAGCTGGTCGAACGCCTGCTGGCCGACGTGCTGCAAGAGACCGGGAAGACCCCATGAAATTCCAAGCCCCCGCCACCACCAACCCGATCGACCAGCTCAAGCGCATCGGGCAGCCACTGAACCGCATCGACGGGCCCTACAAGACCACCGGCACCGCGCCCTACGCCTACGAGCACCACGAGCTGCCGGGCGACATCGCCTACGGCGTGGTCGTCGGTGCCGGCATCGCCAAGGGCCGCATCGCGTCCATGGACACCCGCGCTGCCAGCGCCGCCCCGGGCGTGCTGGCCGTGGTGACGGCGCGCAATGCCGGCAAGCTGGGCAAGGGCAGGATGAACACCGCCAAGCTGCTGGGCGGCCCGCAGATCGACCATTACCACCAGGCCGTCGCGCTGGTGGTGGCGCAGACCTTCGAGCAGGCGCGCGCCGCGGCCGAACTCGTGCAGCTGCGCTACGAGAGCAGCCCTGGCGCCTACGACCTGTCAGCCGTCAAGCACAGCGCCAAGACGCCCGAGCCGAACGAGAACACCGGCCCCACCGAGACCCGCGTGGGCGACTTCGACGCTGCCTACGCCGCCGCGCCGGTGCAGCTGGACTGCACCTACACCACGCCCGACCAGTCGCACGCCATGATGGAGCCGCATGCCACGCTGGCGGTCTGGAACGACGACGGCGCGCTGACCGTGTGGACGGCCAACCAGATGATCGACTGGGGCGTGGGCGACCTGGCGCGCACGCTCTCCATGCCCAAGGCCAAGGTGCGCCTGATCTCGTCCTTCATCGGCGGCGGCTTCGGCGGCAAGCTGTTCGTGCGGGCCGATGCGGTGCTGGCCGCGCTGGGGGCACGCGCGGCCAGGCGCCCGGTGAAGGTCGCGCTGCAGCGCCCGCTGATCGCCAACAACACCACGCACCGGCCCGCGACGATCCAGCGCATCCGCCTGGGCGCGGGCCGGGACGGGCGGCTGACCGCGATCGCACACGAGAGCTGGTCGGGCGACCTGCCCGGCGGCGGTCCCGAGACCGCCGTGAACCAGACGCGGCTGCTGTACGCCGGCGCCCACCGCATGACGGCCATGAAGCTCGCGGTGCTCGACCTGCCCGAAGGCAACGCCATGCGCGCGCCCGGCGAGGCGCCCGGCCTGATGGCACTGGAAGTGGCCATGGACGAGATGGCCGAGCGCCTGGGCCTGGACCCGATCGCGTTCCGCATCCTCAACGACACGCAGGTCGACCCCGAGAAGCCGTCGCGGCCGTTCACGCAGCGCCAGCTGACCGAGTGCCTGCGCCAGGGCGCCGAGCGCTTCGGCTGGAACGCGCGCCAGGCGCGGCCCGGCCAGCAGCGCGACGGCCGCTGGCTGGTGGGACTGGGCGTGGCGGCGGCGTTCCGCAACAACATGCTGCAGCCCTCGGCCGCGCGCGTGCGGCTCGACACCAAGGGCATGCTGACGGTGGACACCGACATGACCGACATCGGCACCGGCAGCTACACCATCATTGCGCAGACCGCCGCCGAAACCATGGGCTTGCCGCTGGAGCGCGTCAGCGTGCGGCTCGGCGATTCGCTGCTGCCGGTGTCCTGCGGCTCGGGCGGGCAATGGGGCGCGGCCAATGCGACGGCCGGCGTCTACGCCGCCTGCATGGCGCTGCGCCAGCAGGTGGCAGAGCGCCTGGGCGTGGATGCAGCGCAGGCGCAGTTCGTCGATGGCCAGGTGGTCGTCGGCGGGCGCAGCCTGCCGCTCGCGCAGGCCTCGGCCGACCGCGAACTCGTGGCCGAGGACAGGATCGACTACGACAAGGCGCTGTCGGAGCAGGCCCAGCAATCGACCTTCGGCGCCCACTTCGTCGAAGTCGGCGTGGACATCGCCAGCTGCGAGATCCGCGTGCGCCGCATGCTGGCCGTCTGCGCGGCCGGCCGCATCCTGAACCCCAAGACCGCGCGCAGCCAGGTGATCGGTGCGATGACCATGGGCGTGGGCGCCGCGCTCATGGAAGACCTGGGCGTGGACAGGCGCCGCGGCTTCTTCGTCAACCACGACCTGGCCGGGTACGAGGTGCCCGTGCACGCCGACATCCCGCACCAGGAAGTCGTGTTCCTCGACGAGACCGACCCGATGTCCACGCCCATGAAGGCCAAGGGCGTGGGCGAGCTGGGCATCTGCGGCGTGGGCGCGGCCGTGGCCAACGCGGTCTACAACGCGACCGGGGTGCGCGTGCGCGACTACCCGGTCACGCTGGACAAGCTGCTGGCACACATGCCCGCGCCTGCCTGACGAAGAAGCCGCGCGGCTTCAGTCCGCGTAGCCCGGATTCACCCGGTCCAGCACGCGCATCATGGCCGCGAAGTACAGCGCCTCGCGCTCGGCACGCGGATGGCTGTCGTGCGGATTCGGCTTGTCCACCTTGGCAACCATCTCGTCGGACAGCAGGGCCAGCGGCCGGCCGGCCCCCATGGCCAGCAGCTGCGCCTTGCAGACGCGCTCGAGCCGGTAGAGCCGGCGGTAGGCCTGGGCCACGGTGTCGCCCACGGCCACGACGCCGTGGTTCTTCATGAACAACACATGCTTGTCGCCGATGATGCCGGCCAGGCGCTCGCCTTCGCTGAGCTCGGCCGCCAGCCCCGTGTAGCCGTCGTCGTAGGCGATGTTCTTGGCGAGGAATGCGGCCGTCTGGCTGCCGGGCAGCAGCCGGTTGTCCTCGAGCATGTTGAGCGCCAGCGCCCAGGTCTGGTGGGTGTGCAAGACCACCTTGGCGCCCGTGATGCGGTGCAGCGGGGCGTGGATGCTCAGCGCGCTGAGCTCCAGGCTGCCATTGCCTTCCAGGATCTCGCCCTGCTCGTTGAACACGATCAGGTCGCTGGCCCGGGCTTCGGACCAGTGCAGGCCGAAGGGCAGGACCAGGAAACGGTCGGTGGTGCCCGGAACGAGCATCGTGAAGTGGTTGTCGATGCCCTCTTCCAGGCCGTCGTGCACGGCCAGCCGGTTGGCGGCGGCCAGGTGCACGCGCGCCTGGCGGATGGCATCGTCGGTCGCGACCGCGTGCAGATGGCGGGTGGTTCTCGGTGCGGTGGTGTTCATGGGTCCTCGTGGAGAAGGTTGGCGTGGGGTTGACGTAAAGTCCCGCCGTCGCCGGGACGGGCAGCTGGTCCGCAGGCATTTTCCAGTGTTGTGCCAAAAGGGTTGTCCCGTATGAAACTGCTGCTGCAACGCGTGCGCCAGGCCCAGGTGCTGGGGTGGATCGCCCGGACCCCGCCACTGCTGTGCAGCCTGGCGCTCCCGCTCCCGTCGTTCGCCCAGGCCGCACCGGCCGGCCCGGCCAGCGATGTCGCCGTCTCGCGCATCACCGAGGTCACGCTCTACCCCGGCACGGCCACCGTGCAGCGCGTGGCACGTGTGCCGGCCGGCAGCCGCACGCTGCGCCTGGACTGCCTGCCGGCCACACTGGACGTGCAAAGCCTGCAGGTCTTCGCCGACGCCGGCGTGCGCGTGGGCGAGACCACGGTGCTGGCCGAAGACCGCGCGACCTCCGCCGCCTGCCGCGACCACCCGCTGGACGCGCGCATCCGCACGCTGCAAGACCAGAAGGCCGCGCTGCAGGCCGAACACGACGCGCTGGACCTCGTGACCGGCTACCTCAAGAACCTGGGCGGCGGCACGGCCGGCACGCCGGCCGCGGCGCCCGACGCCAAGGCCGTGGCGGGCGTGGCCGATGCCGTGCGCCGCACCGGCCAGGACGCGCTGGCACGCCAGCACCAGACCGGCCGCGCCCAGGCCGACATCGAGCGCCAGCTCGCGCCGCTGCAGGCCGAGCGCGAACGCGCGCAGCAGCGCAACACCACGGTCTTCTCCGTGGCCGTGAACCTGTCGGCCCCGCGCGAGGCCGAGGTCGCGCTGCGCTACCAGCTGCGCGGCCCCGGCTGGACACCGGCCTACCGCGCGCAGCTGGACACGGCCACGCGCCGCGTGCGGCTGGAGCGCCAGGCGCTCGTGGCCCAGGCCAGCGGCGAGGACTGGCGCGGCGTGCGCCTGCGCCTGTCCACGGGCCAGCCGCTGCGCG
>DATKFT010000828.1:0-1566 GCA_035544335.1 Pseudorhodoferax sp. | reverse complement strand
GCGCTGCCGATCAGTCCATCGCGGAGCACCTGCGCAAGCGCAACAAGAAGACCTACCTGGTCGCGAACAAGGTCGACACCGTCGACCCGGACCTCGCCCGCGCCGAGTTCAGCCCCCAAGACGGTGGAAACCGCCAGTGAGCGACAAAAGCTGATGTTTCGCGTGCGCGCACAGATCTCGCAGGAGCTGCTGCGTGAGCACCTGAACCAGGTCAAGACCGGTCTGCCCGGCGTAGCCTGGGTCAAGCTCGACGCCAAGGCCGAGTGGCCTCAGAACCTCTCCGTTCGTGTGCCGGAGTAAGGTATGAGCCACAGCGCGCAGCTCGCGACCGTTGCAAGTGTCCGCCAGGTAAGACTGCGCTACCGCGACGTCATTGCCTTGGATGGCATTGACCTGGACATCCCCGCTGGACGGATGGTCGGTCTGATCGGCCCCGACGGCGTGGGTAAGTCCAGCCTGCTCTCGTTGCTGGCCGGTGTGCGCATCATCCAGGAAGGCACGGTCGAGGTGCTCGGTGGCGACATGGCCAGCAAGGCCCACCGCAAGCTGGTGTGCCCGCGCATCGCCTACATGCCGCAGGGGTTGGGCAAGAACCTGTATCCGACGCTCTCGGTCGAGGAGAATCTGCAATTCTTCGCGCGGCTGTTCGGCCATGACGCGCCCGAGCGCCGCCAGCGCATCGATGAGCTGACCCAGGCCACGGGCCTGTTCAAATTCCTGGCACGTCCGGCAGGCAAGCTCTCCGGGGGCATGAAGCAGAAGCTGGGCTTGTGCTGCGCGCTGATTCACGACCCGGATTTCCTGATTCTCGATGAACCGACGACCGGCGTGGATCCGCTGGCGCGCGCACAGTTCTGGGATCTGATCGAACGCATCCGCGCCGACCGCCCCGGCATGAGCGTGATCGTGGCCACCGCCTACATGGACGAGGCGCAGCGCTTCGACTGGCTCGCCGCCATCGACGACGGCAAGGTTCTCGCCACCGGCACACCGAAGGAATTGCTGGAAAGAACAGGCAGCCCGAACCTGGAAGAGGCGTTCATCCGCCTGCTCCCAGAAGAGAAAAAGCGCGGGCACAAACCGGTGGTCATTCCTCCCTTGCCGGAAGACGGCGCCGACGACATCGCCATCGAGGCCAAAGGGCTGACCATGCGCTTTGGCGACTTCGTCGCCGTCGACAGCGTGTCCTTCCGCATCCGGCGCGGTGAAATCTTCGGCTTCCTCGGCTCCAACGGCTGCGGCAAGTCCACGACGATGAAGATGCTTACCGGCCTGTTGCCGGCGAGCGAGGGTCGGGCCTGGCTGTTCGGCCATGAAGTGAACCCGCATGATCTGGGCACCCGCCGCCGCGTCGGCTACATGTCCCAAGCGTTCTCGCTCTACAGCGAAATCACGGTACGCCAGAACCTGGAGTTGCACGCCAAGCTCTTCAGTGTGTCCCCGGAGGACATTCCTGCTCGCGTCGATGAGATGGTGGAGCGCTTCGGGCTGGTGGACGTCATCGACAGCCTGCCGGCCAGTCTGCCTCTGGGCATACGCCAACGCCTGTCGCTGGCGGTCGCCATG
>DATKFT010000827.1:0-16115 GCA_035544335.1 Pseudorhodoferax sp. | reverse complement strand
GGCATGGCAACGGCGCCCAGCACGAGCGCAGCCGCGACAGCGGAATACAGAGACTTCTTCATGATGGTTCCTTAAGAGCTTTGGGAGGGCAAGGCCTTGGGCGACGACTCGGTCGCGGCCTCGTGCACTGGCGACAACACTTCGATAGCGATGGCGTGCACGCCCTGGGCAATCATTTGGCGCAGCGGATCATACACAAGCCGATGCTGTGCCACGCGCGACAGTCCTGCAAACAGAGGAGAGGCGATGCGCACGCGGAAATGCGTGCCATACGGGTGCGGGCCCGCACCCGCGTGGCCCGCATGCGCGGCGCTTTCGTCCAGTACCTGCAGCTCGGTGGGGGCCAGCGCATCGCGCAGCAGCTGGGCCATGGTGGTGGCGGCCGTGGCGTCGCTCACGGCGTCGGGATCCCGCGCATCAGGACTTCTCCTTGGGATCGGCCTCGACCACTTCCACCACTTCACTGTCGGGCCGCAGGTGGCGCGAGACATACAGGCCTTGTCCGACGATGAAGGCCACCGGGAACACATAGCCCCAAAGCTTGAAGTCGACCCAGGCGTCCGTGCTGAAGGCGTAGGCCACGTAGCCGTTCAGCACCGACATGAACAGGCAGTACAGCACCCAGGCCCAGTTCAGCCGCATCCAGACCGCATCAGGCAGGTCCAGCTGGCTGCCCAGCGCCATCTTCAGGAAGTTCTTCTTGAGCACCGAGGTCGCGAACGCCAGCGCGATCGCCATGGCCGCGTACAGCACGGTGGGCTTCCACTTGATGAAGCGCTCGTCCTGCAACAGCAGCGTGAGCGTGCCGAACACCAGCACCAGGCCCAGCGTGGCCTTCTGCATGGTCTGCAGCTTGCGCTCCTGCGCGTAGGTCACGAGCATCTGCACCACCGTGGCCGCCATCAGCACGGCCGTGCCGACATAGATGCCATAGAGCTTGTACGCGCCGAAGAACAGCACGATGGGCAGGAAGTCGAGCAGGATCTTCATGAACTCACTTGTCCTCGAACTGCAGCGAGGCGGAGTTCATGCAGTAACGCAGGCCCGTGGGCGTCGGGCCGTCCGGAAACACATGGCCCAGGTGCGCGCCGCAGCTCGCGCAGACGGTCTCGGTGCGCACCATGCCGTGGCTGCGGTCCACGATCTCCTCGATCGCGCCGGGCACGGCTTCCTGCGAGAAGCTGGGCCAGCCGCAGCCGGCGTCGAACTTGGTGCCCGAATCGAACAGCTTGGCGCCGCAGCACACGCAGTGGTAGCTGCCGTCGGCCCAGTGCTGCTCGTACTTGCCCGTGTACGGCCGTTCGGTCGCCGCATGGCGGGTGACCTGGTAGGCCGCGGGCTCGGCCCCTTTCTGCGCCAGCAGCGCACGCCATTCGGCGTCGGTCTTTTCAACGGGTCTGGTCATGAGGAACAGCTGATCTCGATGGAAGAAGCCCAGTCGGGCGGGAAACCGGCATCGGCGTCGAAGCCGGGATGCTCGTCAAATGGGGTCTGCAGCAGCAGGTGCAAGCGTTCGACCTCGGAGAAGTCCTTCTGCTGCGCGCGGCGGATCGCCTGTTCGGCCAAGTGGTTGCGCAGCACGAACTTGGGGTTGGCGGCCCGCATGCGTGCGCCGGCCTGTGCCAGGTCGCTGCCGGCCAGACGCTGTGCGTAGCCCGTGGCCCAGGCGTCGAAGGCAGCGCCGTCGATGAAGAGCTCGCGCACGGGGCCGAGGTCCATGCCGGCGGCCACGGCATCCGAGAGCCGGCGCCAGAAGATCGTGTGGTCCACGCGCTCGCCGGCCAGGAGCTGCAGGCTCGCGTCGATGAGCGCACGGTCGTCCTCGCGCGGCTGTGCCAGGCCCAGCTTGGCGCGCATGGCCGTTTCCAGCGCCTGCGGAAACTCGGTCTTGTAGGTCTCCAGCGCGGCCAGGGCCTGGTCCTGGTCTTCGATCAGCGGCAGCAGCGCCTGGCCCAGGCAGAACAGGTTCCAGTACGCCACATTGGGCTGGCGGTTGAACGCGTAGCGGCCCTGGTGGTCGCTGTGGTTGCAGATGTGGCCGGGGTCGAAGCCATCGAGGAACTGGAACGGGCCGTAGTCGACCGTGAGGCCCAGGATGCTCATGTTGTCCGTGTTCATGACGCCATGGCAAAAGCCCACGGCCTGCCACTGCGCGACCATCGCTGCCGTGCGCCGGGTCACGGCGCGCAGCAGCGCGGCGTAGGCGTTGCCGCCCAAGTCCGCGGCCTGGTCACGGCATGCGGGGTAGTGGCGGTCGAGCACATGGTCGGCGAGCGCGCGCAGCGCCGCGTGGTCGCCGCTGGCCGCGAAATGCTCGAAATGGCCGAAGCGGATGAAGCTGGGCGCCACGCGCGCCACGACGGCCGCGGTCTCCAGGGTTTCGCGCCGCACGGGCGCATCCGAGCCGGTCACGCACAGCGCGCGCGTGGTCGGGATGCCCAGGCCGGCCATGGCCTCGCTGCACAGGAATTCGCGGATCGACGACCGCAGCACGGCGCGGCCATCGCCCATGCGCGAATAGGGCGTGCGCCCGGCGCCCTTGAGCTGCAGCTCCTGGCCGCTGGCGGCCTCGCCGAGCACGATGGCGCGGCCGTCGCCGAGCTGGCCGGCCCAGACACCGAACTGGTGGCCGCTGTAGACGCTGGCATAGGGCGCGCTGCCCGGCAGCAGCTGGTTGCCCGTGAAGGCCTCGAGCGCGGCATCGGATGCGAACCACGCGGGGTCCAGGCCCAGCAGCGCGGCCACGGACGCGCTGCGGCCGACCCAGTAGGGTGCGGGCAGGGGCGTGGGCTGCAGCCGGGTCAGAAAGGCCGGGCCGAGCTCGGCAAAGCCATCGCGCCAGGCCAGCGGAGGCGGTTCGGCCAGGACGGCGTCGGAAGAAGAGCGCATGGCCAGATTGTCGGGCACGCGCGCAATCCCCGTCCCCGCCGGGCCCAAACCGGGCAGAGCGGGCGTTGGCGCGCGTGGCGCCGGTGTCAGCAGCCCAGGCTGGCGCGGTACTGGGCCGGCGGCACGCCGAACCAGCGCTTGCAGGCCCGGTGGAAGTTGCTGCTGTCCACATAGCCCAGCAGATCGGACACGTCGGCCAGGCTGTGGCGCTGCTCGGCCAGGTACTGCTGGGCCAGTTCGTGGCGCGTGCTGTCCAGCAGCGCCTGGTAGGACACGCGCTCCTCCTGCAGCCGGCGTTGCAGCGTGCGCTCCGCCAGGCCCAGCCCGCGCGCCACCACCTCGCGGCGCGGCTCGCCCTGGTCGAGCAGGCGTGCGATCTCGGCGCGCACGCGGCTCGCGGTGCTGGTCTGGCCCAGCTGGCCGAGCTGCTTGTCCAGCAAAGCCTCCAGCATGTCGGCCAGCTCGGCATCGCGCGTCGGGATGGGGCGCAGCAGGTCGTTCGGGGCGATCAGCATGCGGTTGGCTGCCGCGTTGAACTGTGGCGTGCAGCCGAAGGCCGCGCGGTGGGCCGCCGTGTCCGCCAGCGCCGGATAGGCCAGCTCCACGCGCTTGGCGTCGAAGGGCGTGCGCGTGAGCCACTGGCACACCGTCAGCACGGTCAGCATCGCGTACTCCACGCGCTGGCGCGGGATCGGCAGCGTGCCGCCCGTGTGCGAGGTCGAGAGCCAGCAGCCCTGGGCATCGGTCTGCACCGTGAAGGCCGTGGCGTCCGAGATCACGGCCATGTAGCGCGCCAGATGGGTCATCGCACGCGCGAGATCGGGGCTGCAGCTCAGCAGATGGCCCACGGTGCCGGTGTTGCTGTGGGTGGCGGCCAGCTGGCGGTCCAGGCCCAGCGTGGACTTGCCCGAGCGCGCCACCGCGAGCTGCCACAGCCGTGTGACCTGGTCGACCGGGATGCGGGCGTTGTGCCGGTCCAGCGAGGCCGCATCGAAGCCGGCGTCGCGCAGCAGCGCGGGCGCGTCCAGGCCTTCGGCCTCGAACATGGTCAGCACACCGGCCAGCCAGGCGGCCGAACTGGTCCGCACGGGCGGGTAGGGCAGCGCCGGGGTCCGGGATGCCGGGCGCAGCAGGGTTCCTGAAGTCATCGGTTTGGCGTGCTTGCGATAGCGGTGTGCGGGCGGGCTCCTCTTAGACTGCTGTTGCGATGCCCGGAGCGCCGCAGTATGGACGAGTTGTCCAGCGCGGCGCATTCCGAATAACCCGATACGGAGACAAGCATGCGCACGACAACAGACAAGCTTCGGACTTCCCGCGCAGCGCGCGCACCCCGTGCCTGGGCCGCCGCGGCCCTGGCCGCCGGCCTGGTCCTGGCCGCATGCGGGGGCTCGTCGGACGACGACGGCCCGCTCGTGCGCACGACGGCTTTCGGCAAGCTCGAAGGCGTGGACGACAGCGCGCGCAGCGGCACCTGGTCGTGGAAGGGCGTGCCCTTCGCCCAGCCACCCGTGGGCGCGCTGCGCTGGCGTGCCCCGGTCGATCCCGCCAGCTGGACCGGCGTGCGGGCGGCCAGCAGCTTCGGTGCGGCCTGCCTGCAGAACGGCCGCATCTACGGCCCCGGCGCCAACAACCGCTACGACGACACCATCGCCAGCACGCTGAACCAGCCGGTCGGCAGCGAGGACTGCCTGACGCTGAACGTCTGGCGCCCGGCCACCGAGCAGGCCGACCTGCCCGTCATCGTGTTCGTCTATGGCGGCAGCAACATCTCGGGCTACACGGCCGACCCCGTCTACGACGGTGCCGCGCTGGCCAAGGCCGCCAATGCCGTGGTGGTCACGGTCAACTACCGCGTCGGCGTGCTGGGTTTCCTGAGCCTGCCGCAGCTCAAGACCGGCCAAGCCACGGACGACTCGGGCAACTTCGCGCTGTTGGACAACCTGCAGGCGCTGCGCTATGTGCAAAAGAACATCGCCGCCTTCGGCGGCGCGCCGGGCAACGTCACGCTGATGGGCCAGTCCGCCGGCGCGATCAACGCCTATGCGCTGCTGGCCTCACCGCTGGCCACCGGCCTGTTCCACAAGCTCATCCCCTTGTCGGGCGGCATCTCGCTGGCCGGCAACCTGCCGGCAGGCAGCCTGCCCACGCTGAACCCCGCGTCGACCTACCATGCACAGCGCGGCGGCCTGCTCGCGCAACTGCTGATCGCCGACGGGCTCGCGACCGATGCCGCCAGCGCCCAGGCCTACGCGGCCGCGCAGGGCAGCGCACGCATCGCCGAATACCTGCGTGCCAAGGACGCCCGCACCATCCTGTCCACCGTGCTGGCCAAGGGCCTGACCGGCTCGGGGCCCATCCTCGACGGCAACGTGCTGCCGACCGACCCCATCGCGGCGATCGCCGCGGGCCGCTACCAGAAGGTGCCCGTGCTGGCCGGCATGACGGCCGAGGAGGGCAAGCTGTTCGCGCCCTTCCTCACGCTGTTCGGCGGCAAGCCCGGCATGAAGATCGGCGACGCCGAGCGCTTCGCGCTCATGAAGAACTTCAACCCGGACGCGCCCACCAGCCTGACCGAGGGCGACATCCTCGATGCCTCCTATGTGCCCTCCGCCACGCCGGTCACGGGCTATGACGCGATGACCGCGCGGCTGGGCAAGGTGTTCATGGCCGCGAGCCGCGACAACGTGCTCAACACGCTGGCCGGCCAGCAGTCGCAGGTCTGGTACTACGAGTTCGCCTGGACCCAGCTGCCGGCGCCGTGGGACAAGGTCTACGGCGCAGCCCACGCCTTCGACCTGCCCTTCGTGTTCGGCAATTTCGGGCCCTCGGTGTTCTCCAACGCGACCAACAGCCGTGCCAACGCGCCGGGCCGCCTGGCCCTGTCCAAGGCCATGATGGACAGCGTCGCGGCCTTCGCGCGCAACGGCGATCCGAACCATGCGGGGCTGGGCGTGTCCTGGCGCCCCTGGCCCGCGCAGCTGGTGTTCGACGCCAGCCGCGACGCCACCCGCATTGGCACACGTTGAGCCCGGTTGAGGGTAAATCCGGAGGCGGCGCGCCGGTACGATGTCCGCCTCTTTACCGCCCCTTTCGCAACCGGTTTTCTGAGGAGCAATGTCCATGCTGGGCTTGATGCAAGACCAACCTCTCCTGATCTCTTCGCTGATCGAGTTCGCTGAGCGACACCATGGCGATGGCGAGATCGTCTCGCGCCGTGTCGAGGGAGACATCCACCGCTACGCCTGGCGCGATGTGGCACGGCGCGCGCGCCAGATCGCCAATGGCCTGGACGGCTGGGGCCTGGGCTTTGCGGACCGGGTCGCCACGCTGGCCTGGAACGGCTACCGCCACCTGGAGCTGTACTTCGGCGTGAGCGGCTCGGGCCGCGTGCTGCACACCATCAACCCGCGCCTGCACCCCGAGCAGATCGCCTGGATCGTGAACCACGCCGAGGACCAGGTGCTGTGCTTCGAGGGCAGCTTCCTGCCGCTCGTGCAGGCCGTGCACGCCAAGTGCCCGACCGTCAAGCGCTGGGTCATGCTCTGCGAGGCCGACAAGCTGCCGGCCGACACCGGCATCCCCGGGCTGCAGAGCTACGACGCCTGGCTGGATGCGCAGTCGCCCGACTATGTCTGGCCGCGCTTTGACGAGAACACCGCGTCCAGCCTGTGCTACACGAGCGGCACCACGGGTAATCCCAAGGGCGCGCTGTACAGCCACCGCTCCACCGTGCTGCACGCCTACGCGGCCGCGCTGCCCGACGTCATGGGCCTGAGCGCGCGCGACTCGGTGCTGCCCGTCGTGCCCATGTTCCACGTCAACGCCTGGGGCATTCCGTATTCGGCCGCACTGACCGGCGCCAAGCTCGTGTTCCCGGGCCCGGCGCTGGACGGCAAGTCGGTCTACGAGCTCATCGAGGCCGAGCGCGTGAGCTACGCCGCTGGCGTGCCCACGGTGTGGCAGATGCTGCTGCTGCACATGAAGCCCGCGGGCCTGAAGTTCACGAGCCTGAAGCGCACCGTGATCGGCGGCTCGGCCTGCCCGCCGGCCATGATCAACGCCTTCCGCGAGGACTATGGCGTGGAGGTGCTGCACGCCTGGGGCATGACCGAGATGTCGCCGCTCGGCACGCTGTGCACGCTCAAGAACAAGCACCTGGACCTGCCCAAGGAAGAGCAGATGAAGGTGCTGCTCAAGCAGGGCCGCGCGATCTTCGGCGTGGACATGAAGATCGTCGGTGCCGATGGCGAGGAGCTGCCGCAGGACGGCAAGAGCGCGGGCGACCTGCTCGTGCGCGGCCCCTGGGTCGTGCGCGAATATTTCCGGAGCGAGGGTGGCGATCCGCTGGTGCGCGACGCGGCCGGCCATGCCTGGTTCCCGACCGGCGACGTGGCCACGATCGATGCGGACGGCTTCATGCAGATCACCGACCGCAGCAAGGACGTGATCAAGTCCGGCGGCGAGTGGATCAGCTCCATCGACATCGAGAACATCGCCGTGGCCCATCCCGGCGTGGCGATGGCGGCCTGCATCGGCATGCCGCACCCCAAGTGGGACGAGCGGCCCATCGTCGTCGTGGTCAAGAAGCAGGGCGTCGAGCTGAGCCGCGAGGACCTGCTCAAGTTCTATGAAGGCAAGGCCGCCAAATGGCAGGTCCCGGACGATGTGGTCTTCGTCGATGCGATCCCGCTGGGCGCGACCGGCAAGATGCTCAAGACGCGCCTGCGCGAGCAGCTCAAGGACTACCGTCTGCCGGGGCTCTGAGCGGGCTGCCGCAGCGCCTAGGGCATTCCCTGTGCGGTGCAGCAATGGTTATCTGTAGGCTTGTAAACACTTTTTGACACAAGGAGACAACCGATGAACCGTGTGATGAGACATGTCGCAGCCGCCGCGCTGATGGCCTGTGCGATGGGCGCCTGGGCGCAGAAGGGCGAGACCGTCAAGATCGCGTTCATCGACCCGCTGTCCGGCCTCATGGGCCCGGTCGGCAACAACCAGGTCAAGAGCTTCCAGTTCTTCGCCGAGAAGTTCAATGCGAGCAATCCGGCCGGCGTGAAGTTCGAGCTCGTGCCGATCGACAACAAGCTGAGCCCGGCCGAGAGCCTCAATGCGCTGAAGGCCGCGCTGGACCAGGGCGTGCGCTACGTCACGCAGGGCAATGGCTCGTCGGTCACGGCCGCACTGGTCGATGCGATCGACAAGCACAACGCGCGCAATCCGGGCAAGGAAGTCATCTTCCTGAACCACTCCTCGGTGGACCCGGACTTCACGAACAGCAAGTGCAACTACTGGCACTTCCGTTTCGACGCCGACACCTCGATGAAGCTCGAGGCGCTGACCACCTACATGAAGGACCAGCCCGACGTCAAAAAGGTCTACCTGCTGAACCAGAACTACTCGCACGGCCACCAGGTCGCCAAGTACGCCAAGGAAATCATGGCGCGCAAGCGGCCCGACGTGCAGTTCGTCGGCGAGGACCTGCATCCGCTGGCCCAGGTGCGCGACTTCGCGCCCTACATCGCCAAGATCAAGGCCTCGGGCGCCGACACCGTGATCACGGGCAACTGGGGTTCCGACCTCGCGCTCTTGATCAAGGCGGCCAACGAAGGCGGCTACACGGGCAAGTTCTACACCTACTACACGGGTGTCACGGGCACGCCGACCGCGCTGGGCCAGGGCGGCGCCGGCCGCGTCTACCAGGTCTCGTACAACCACTACAACATGGGCGGCCAGATGGGCCAGTGGATGACCGAGTTCAACCAGAAGTTCAAGGACGACTTCTATACGGGCTCAGTGATCCACATCTACAACGCGCTGGGCGAGGCCATGGCCAAGGCCAAGTCCACCGACCCCGTGAAGGTGGCCGCCGCGATGGAGGGCCTGAAGTTCAAGAGCTTCAACGGCGACGTGGAAATCCGCAAGGCCGACCACCAGCTGCAGCAGCCGCTGTACCTGAGCGTGTGGCAGAAGGCCGATGCCAAGCACCCCTACAGCCCGGAGAACACGGGCATGACGCTGGTGCCCGTGAAGACCTTCGAGTCCTACGTGTCCAGCACGCCCACCAGCTGCCAGATGAAGCGCCCCTGAAACCCATGGCGTGAAGGCATGCCAGCGCATGCCCTTCGCCAAAACCCGATCCAGCCAGCTGCATCGGGTTTTTTTTGGACTGCACGATGGAGTTCTTCACGATCTCGATGCTCAACGGGCTGAGCTACGGCCTGTTGCTGTTCCTGCTCAGCTCCGGGCTGACGCTGATCTTCAGCATGATGGGCGTGCTCAATTTCGCGCACGCGAGTTTCTACATGCTGGGCGCCTATGCGGGCTACACGGTGTCGCAGCTGGTCGGCTTCTGGCCGGCGCTGGTGCTCGCGCCGCTCGTGGTCGGCGTGCTGGGCTCGCTGTTCGAGCGGCTGTGCCTGCGCAAGGTCCACAAGTACGGCCATGTGCCCGAGCTGCTCGTGACCTTCGGCCTGTCCTTCGTGATCCTGGAGATCGTGCAGCTGGTCTGGGGCCGCACGGCCGTGGCGTTCACGCCACCCGAGGCACTGCGCGGCCCGGCATTCACGCTGGTGCAGCACTCGGTCGACGGGCTGCGGCTGGTCTGGGGCGCGGCACCGGCCGAGCTGTGCAGCGCGGCCGATGCCGCAGTGCGCGTGGTCTGCTCGCCGTTCCCGGCCACGCGCGGCTTCATGATGCTGGTGGCCGTGCTGATGCTCGTGGCGGTCTGGCTGCTGCTCACGCGCACGCGCATCGGCCTCGTGATCCAGGCCGCGCTCACGCACCCCGAGGCCGTGGAGTCGCTGGGCCACAACGTGCCGCGCGTGTTCATGCTGGTGTTCGGCGCGGGCGCCGCACTGGCAGGTCTTGCCGGCGTGATCGGCGGCAGCACCTTCGTGACCGAGCCGGCCATGGCCGCCACGGTGGGCTCGGTGATCTTCGTGGTCGTGGTCGTGGGCGGCATGGGCTCGCTGTCGGGCGCCTTCCTCGCGTCCATCCTGATCGGCGTGATCCAGACCTTCGCGGTGGCCATGGACAGCTCGCTGCTGGGCCTGCTGCGCATGCTGGGCATGGAGCCAGGGCCGGCCGCCAGCAGCAACGCGCTGCTGACGCTGACGGTCTCGCAGGTGGCGCCCATCCTGCCCTACCTGTTCCTGGTGCTGATCCTGATCTTCCGGCCCAAGGGGCTTCTGGGGACCCGCGAAGGTTGACCATGGCAAGAACACATTACCGATTCAAACCCTGGAACGTGGGCCGCGTCGTCATCTGGGGCCTGTTCGCTCTGGTCATGGTGCTGGCGCCCATGGTGTTCACGAGCAACCTGTCGGCGACCATGCTGTCGCAGATGGGCATCGCCATCATCGCCTGCCTGTCCTACAACATGCTGTTGGGGCAGGGCGGCATGCTGAGCTTCGGCCACGCGGTCTACACGGGCCTGGGCTCGTATGTCGCGATGCACGCGCTGAACGCCGTGAGCGGTGGCCAGCTGCCGCTGCCCGTGAGCCTGCTGCCCATCGTGGGCGGGCTGGCCGGCATGTTCTTCGCCGTGCTGTTCGGCTTCGTGACGACCAAGAAGGCCGGCACGCCGTTCGCGATGATCACGCTGGGCATGGCCGAGCTCGTGTTCGCGATGTCGCTGATGTTCTCGGGCTTCTTCGGCGGCGAGGCCGGCGTCAGCGGCGACCGCGTGGCCGGCAAGCCCTTCTTCGGCATCACCTACGGCCCGCAGGTCCAGGTCTACTACCTGATCGCCATCTACACCTTCGTCTGCGTGGTTGCCATGTACGCGTTCACGCGCACGCCGCTGGGCCGCATGCTCAACGCCGTGCGCGACAACGCCGAGCGTGTGGAGTTCATCGGCTACAGCACACGCCGCGTGCGCTACATCGCGTTCATCATCGCGGGCTTCTTCGCGGGCATCGCGGGCGGCCTGGCCGCGCTGAACTTCGAGATCGTGACGGCCGAGGTCGTGGGCACGGGCCGCTCGGGCGGCTACCTGCTGTTCACCTTCCTGGGTGGCGCCACGTTCTTCTTCGGTCCCATCATCGGCGCGGTGCTCATGGTGCTGGCCTTCGTGCTGCTGTCCGAGTTCACGAAGGCCTGGCTGCTGTACCTGGGCCTCGTGTTCCTGTTCATGGTGATGTATGCGCCGGGTGGCATCGCGAGCCTGATCATGATGAACCTGCGCGTGGCGGCCTACGGCCAGCTGCGCCGGCTGTGGACCTCCTACCTTGCGCTGGGCACCACCGCGGCCGTGCTGCTGGCGGGGGCTGCGGCGATCGTCGAGATGATCTACCACCTGCAGCTGGGCGCGACCATGGGCCCCGAGCTCAAGTTCCTGGGCGCCACGCTGAACGTGAGCAGCGTGGACAGCTGGTTCGGCTGCATCTTCGTGCTCGCCACCGGCATCGCGCTGTTCGAGCTGGCGCGCCGCGTGTTCGTGGCCGACTGGGGCGAGGCGCAGGCCGAGATCGAGAAGGAAATCAAGCGGCGGGAGGCTTTGTGACGCAGGCAGCATCGGCATCCACGGGCTACGCGCTCGAACTGGTGGACCTCCGCAAGAGCTTCGGCAAGACCGAAATCATCCGCGGCGCCAACCTGGCGGTGGCCCAGGGCGAGCGCGTGGCCATCATCGGCCCCAACGGCGCGGGCAAGTCCACGCTGTTCAACCTCATCAGCGGGCGCTTCGGCCCCTCCAGCGGCGAGATCCGGCTCGACGGCCAGCGCATCGACGGCCTGGCACCGTACGAGATCAACCGGCGCGGCCTGTCGCGCAGCTTCCAGGTCTCCAACCTGTTCACACGCCTGTCGGTGTTCGAGAACCTGCGCTGCGCCGTGCTGTGGTCGCTGGGCTACCGCTACGCGTTCTGGAAGTTCCTGGCCAACCTCAAGGACGCCAACGAGCGCGCAGAGCAGGTCATGCACATGCTCAAGCTGGACCGGCGCCGCGACGCGCTGGCCATGAACCTGACCTATGCGGAGCAGCGCGCACTGGAGATCGGGCTCACGATCGCGGGCGGCTCCAACGTGGTGCTGCTCGACGAGCCCACGGCCGGCATGAGCAAGAGCGAGACCACGCGCTTCATCCAGCTGATCCGCGAAGTGACCGTGGGCAAGACGCTGCTGACCGTGGAGCACGACATGGGCGTGGTGTTCGGCCTGGCCGACAAGATCGCGGTGCTGGTCTACGGCGAGGTGCTGGCCTTCGACACGCCCGACGCGGTGCGCGCCAATCCGCGCGTGCAGGAGGCCTACCTGGGTTCTGTGCTGGCGGAACAGCAAGCGGGAGGCCATTGAATGAAGCCCCCCACGCGCATCGTTTCGCGTACCGCTGCCCCCCGAGGGGGCGCATCAATGCCTTCGGGCACCGGGCGCCATTGACATGCTGAAAATCGACAACCTGCACGCCTACTACGGCAAGAGCCATGTGCTGCATGGCGTGAACCTGGAGATCGGCCAGGGCGAGATCGTGGCGCTGCTGGGGCGCAACGGCTCGGGCCGCTCGACCACGGCCAAGGCCATCATGGGCCTGGTGGACTGCACCGGGCAGATCGCCTGGAAGGGCCAGGACATCCTGGGCCGCAAGGCCTACGAGATCGCGCACCTGGGGCTGGGCTACGTGCCCGAGAACCGCGACATCTTCCCCACGCTGACCGTGCACCAGAACCTCATGCTGGGCCAGAAGGGCCGGGGGCAGGGCAGCCGTTGGGGCTTCGAGGACATGTACGGCATGTTCCCGCGGCTCAAGGAGCGCCAGCACACCGAGGCCGGCGTGCTGTCGGGCGGCGAGCAGCAGATGCTCACGCTGTGCCGCGCGCTGATGGGCGACCCCGACCTCATCATCATCGACGAGCCGACCGAGGGCCTGGCGCCCAAGATCGTCGAACTCGTGGGTGAATACCTCCAGGCGCTCAAGGCGCGCGGCATCTCGGTGCTGCTGATCGAGCAGAAGCTGACCATCGCGATGAGCATCTCCGACCGCGCGCTGGTCATGGGCCACGGCTCCATCGTGTTCCAGGGCACGCCCGAGGCGCTGCGCGCGGACGCCTACGTGCGCAAGGAGTGGCTGGAGGTGTAGGCCAGCACACCGGGCTGCTGCCGGCCCGGGTCGGGCAGCGCGAAGCGGCTGATCAGCGCCGCCAGCGCCTGGGCCTGCTCGCGCAGGCCTTCGGAGGCGGCAGCGGCTTCTTCGACGAGTGCGGCGTTCTGCTGCGTCATGCCGTCCAGTGCCGAGACCGCGGTGTTGATCTGCGCGATGTCCTCGGTCTGGGCATGGCTGGCCTGTGCGATCTCGCCCAGCGTGTCGGCCACGCCCTGGATGGCCGACACGGCGCCCGCCATGCCCGCGCTGGTCTGGTCCACCAGCTGCACGCCGGCCGCCACGCTGCCCATGGAGCCGGCGACCAGGTCCTTGATCTCGTGCGCCGCCGTGGCCGCGCGGTTGGCCAGTTGCCGCACCTCGGCCGCCACCACCGCGAAGCCGCGCCCGGCCTCGCCGGCCCGGGCCGCTTCGACCGCGGCATTGAGCGCGAGGATGTTGGTCTGGAACGCGATGCCGTCGATCACCCCGGTCACGTCCGAGACCTTGCGCGAGGCCTGCGCGATGCCCTGCATGGTCTGCACCACCTGGGCAAAGGCCTCGCTGCCCCGGACCGCCTGCACGGCCGTCTGGCGCGCCCGGGCCTGCGCATGCTGCGCATGTGCGGCGGCCTGCTGCAGCCGCTGCGTGATGTGCGCCAGCGAGGCGGCCGTCTGCTGCAGGCTGGCGGCGGCCAGGCCCGTGCGCTCGGACAGGGCATGGTTGCCCAGCGCGATCTCGCCCGCACCCGTGCGCACGGCCTGCGCCGCATCGCGCACCTGGCGCACGAGCGCACGCAGCGCCGCCTGCATGTGCGCGAGCGACTGCAGCATGCGGCCGGCCTCGTCGCGCGCGTGGCCGGCGATGTCCTCGCGCAGGTCCAGGCCGGCCACACGCTCGGCGGTCTGGCCGGCCTGCCGGATCGGGCCCGTGATGCTACGCGCCAGCCACCGGGCAAGCAGACTGCCCAGCAGCAAGGCGGACGCACCGAACAGCAGCAGGGCCCGGCGCGCGGCGGCGCTCTGCGCCGCGATGTCCGCGCTGGTCGCATCGATGGCTTCGCGCTGCGCCTGGGCGAGCTGGGCCAGGCTGTCCATGAGCGCCTGCGTGGCCGGCTCGAAGTCCTGGGCGTAGACCTTGCGGATGCGCTCGGTCAGGCCGGCGTCGCGTGCCGCAGCCAGGGCGCGCACGGCGGCATCGAAGGCCTCGCCGTGGCGCTGCACCCCGGCCAGCCGTTCGGCATCCGCGCGGCCGGCCAGCAGCGCGCCCAGCCGCTGCAGCAGCGCCGCGTAGTCTGCACGCGTGGCGGCGATGTCGGCCATCAGCAGCTCACCGACCTCGGGCTCCGAGCTCAGCGCAAAGGCCTTGTAGCGCGCGGCATTGACCGCCTGCAGGCGGTAGGCATCGGCCACCATGCGCTCGGTGGCGACCTGCTGGCCGATGGCCTCGCGCGTGGCGGCATCGATGCGCTGCAACGCGCGGATGCCGATGGCCGTGCCCGCCAGGCACAACAGCAGGCTCAGGCAGAACGCCGCCACCAGGCGGCGCGCGAGCACGGGGCGGGGTGGCGAGGGCGGGGTGGCATCGGTCATGGGGCGCGCCGCGCATTGCATCGCCGCGCGATGACAGCACGACGACAAGGCCGTGCCGGCCAAGGTGTAAGAGAACGTTGCGCCATGCTGTCCCAACCGGGACAACACCAATCGAGTTGCGCACGCATCCGCCCTAGAATGAAAAGCGAACGGTCGTTCTTTTCATGTCCAACGAGGAGCCCCAGCATGACCGCTGCCTACGCAGTCCACGGTGACGTTGCCGTCATCAGCCTGAACAACCCACCGGTCAATGGACTGGGGCTGGCCACCCGACAGGGCATCGCCGATGGCCTGGCCAAGGCCAACGCCGACGACGCGGTGCGCGCCATCGTGCTCACGGGCGCCGGCAAGGCGTTTTCGGGTGGCGCCGACATCAAGGAGTTCGGCACCCCCAAGGCGCTGCAGGAGCCCAACCTGAACAGCGTGATCCTTGCGGTCGAGAACTCGGCCAAGCCCGTGGTCGCGGCCATCCATTCGGTCGCGATGGGCGGTGGGCTGGAGCTGGCCCTGGGCTGCCACTACCGCATCGCCGCACCGGGCTGCGCGGTCGCGCTGCCCGAGGTCAAGCTGGGCCTGCTGCCGGGTGCCGGCGGCACGCAGCGCCTGCCGCGTGTGCTGGGCGTGGAAGCAGCCCTCAACATGATCGTGAGCGGCGAGTCCGTCAAGAGCGAATTCATTGCCGCGGTGCCGGGCCAGAAGCTGTTCGACAAGATGGCCGCCTCGCCCGAGTCGCTGGCCGAAGACGCGCTGGCCTTCGCGCGTTCGGTGGCCGATGCCCGTCCCTTGCCGCTCGTGCGCAAGCTGCCCTGCAAGCACCCGCAGGGCGACGCCTACTTCCAGTTCGCGCGCAACATGGTCAAGGGCATGGCCAAGAACTTCCCGGCGCCGCTCAAGTGCGTGGACGCGGTCGAGGCCGCCACCAAGAAGAAGTTCGACGAGGGCATGGCCGCGGAGCGCGAGGCCTTCATCCACCTGATGTGGACGCCCGAGTCGCGCGCGCTGCGCCATCTGTTCATGGCCGAGCGCGCCGCCTCCAAGATCCCCGATGTGCCCGAGGACACCGCGCAGCGCAAGATCGAGAAGGTCGCCGTGATCGGCGCCGGCACCATGGGCGGCGGCATCGCCATGAACTTCCTGAACGCCGGCATCCCGGTCACGATGCTGGAGACCAAGCAGGAGGCGCTGGACCGCGGCGTGGCCACGATGCGCAAGAACTACGAGGCCCAGGTCAAGAAGGGCAAGCTCAAGCAGGACAGGTACGAGCAGCGCATGGCGCTGCTCCAAACCACGCTGGCCTACGCCGACCTGGCCGACGCCGACCTCGTGATCGAGGCCGTGTTCGAGGAGCTCGGCGTCAAGGAGCAGGTGTTCAAGCAGCTCGACGCCGTCATGAAGACTGGCGCCATCCTGGCCAGCAACACCTCCACGCTGGACCTCAACAAGATCGCAGCCTTCACCCAGCGTCCGCAGGACGTGGTGGGCCTGCACTTCTTCAGTCCGGCCAACGTCATGAAGCTGCTGGAGGTCGTGCGCGGCGACAAGACCGGCAAGGACGTGAT
>DATKFT010000826.1:0-2485 GCA_035544335.1 Pseudorhodoferax sp. | reverse complement strand
CGGCTACGAGCCCGCCGCGGTGCTGTTCGCCCCCGAGAACCAGTGGGAAGGCGACCCCACGCGCAAGCGCTTCGCGCCGTGGCAACGCAAGAACCTGGCGCCCGCCGGCCGCCTCGATATCGACTCCACCGGGCTGCTGGTGCTGACCCAGGACGGCCGCGTCGCGCGCGCGCTGATCGGCGAGGATTCGACCGTCGAGAAGGAATACCTGGTACGCGTGGTCTGGCACTCGCCGCACGGGCCGGTCGAGCGCAACATCAGCGCGGAATTCCCGGCCGACGACCTGGAGCTGCTGCGCCACGGCCTGTCGCTGGACGGCGTGCCGCTCAAGCCGGCCAAGGTCAGCTGGCAGAACGAAGAGCAGCTGCGCTTCGTGCTGCGCGAGGGCCGCAAGCGCCAGATCCGCCGCATGTGCGAGCAGGTCGGGCTGCAGGTGGTGGGCCTCAAGCGGGTGCGCATGGGACGCGTGGTGCTGGGGGATCTGCCGCCGGGCAAGTGGCGGTTCCTGGGGCAGTTCGAGAAGTTCTGATGTGAAAAAAGCGGCCGGAATGGCCGCTTTTTCTTGGGGTTTTGGCAAATTGCCACCGCCTCATCCCTGTACCGATTGCGTGCTCCCTCTCCCGCTTGCGGGAGAGGGTTGGGGTGAGGGCCGGAGCGTCAACGAAGTAAAGCCGTCGATATGCGAGCGCCTGCCCTCACCCCCGGCCCCTCTCCCGCTCGCGGGAGAGCGGAGCAAACCGGCAGCGTACTGATTGGCGTCGGCATTCAATCGTCGCTATTCGTCGCTATTCGCCGGCAAATCCGGAAACAGCACCTCGGTAAACCCAAAGTTCGAAAAATCCCGGATCCGCATCGGATAAAGAATCCCCTGCAGATGGTCGCATTCATGCTGCACCACGCGCGCATGGAAGCCCTCGGCCACGCGTTCGATGCGGTTGCCCATCAGGTCGTAGCCGCTGTACTTCAGCCGCAAGTGCCGCGGCACCACGCCGCGCAGACCCGGCACCGACAGGCAGCCTTCCCAGCCGTCCTCCATCTCGTCGGACTGCATCTCCAGCACCGGGTTGATCAGCACGGTCTTGGGCACCGTGGGCGCATCCGGGTAGCGCGGGTTGCGGTCGAAGCCGAAGATCACCACCTGCAGGTCCACGCCGATCTGCGGTGCGGCCAGGCCCGCGCCGTTGGCGTGGTCCATGGTGTCGAACATGTCTTCGATCAGCGTGCGCAGCTCCGGCGTGTTGAAGCGCTCCACCGGCCGCGCCACCTGCAGCAGGCGCGGATCGCCCATCTTGAGAATCTCGCGGATCATGGTTGTTTCCCCGGTTATTCCTGGGCCGGCGCGGCGCCGGCTTCGGCCAGCAACGCCAGCATGCCGGCCTCGTCCAGCACCGGCACGCCCAGCGCCTCGGCCTTGTCGAGCTTGCTGCCGGCTTCGGCGCCGGCAACCACGTAGTCGGTCTTCTTCGATACCGACCCCGCCACCTTGGCGCCGGCGGCTTCCAGCAGTTCCTTGGCGTCCTCGCGCGACATGGTGGGCAGCGTGCCGGTCAGCACGAAGGTCTTGCCCGACAGCGGCGCCGGCGCCCTGGCCACCGGCTCGCTTTCGGCCCAGTGTACGCCGGCGGCGCGCAGTTGTTCGATGACCTCGACGTTGTGCGGCTCGGCGAAGAAGTGCGCGATCGACTGCGCCACCACCGGGCCGACATCATTCACTTCCAGCAGCGCGGCTTCGTCGGCTGCCATCAGCCCATCCAGCTTGCCGAAATGCCTGGCCAGGTCCTTGGCGGTGGCTTCGCCGACGTGGCGGATCCCCAGCGCGAAGATAAAGCGATTCATCGTGGTCGCGCGCGACGCGTCGATTGCCGCCACCAGGTTGGCGGCGGACTTGTCCGCCATGCGCTCGAGCGCGGCCAGCTTGGCCACGCCCAGCTTGTACAGGTCGGCCGGCGTGCGCACGATGCCCTGGTCGACCAGCTGCTCGACCAGCTTGTCGCCCAGGCCCTCGATATCCATGGCGCGCCGCTGCGCGAAATGCAGCAGCGACTGCTTGCGCTGCGCCGCGCAGATCAGGCCGCCGGTGCAGCGGGCAATGGCTTCGTCCTCGAGCTTCTCGATATGCGAGCCGCACACCGGACACGCGGTAGGCATCACGAAGGCGCGCGCATCGTCGGGGCGGCGTTCGGTCACTACCGCCACGACCTCCGGAATCACGTCGCCGGCACGGCGCACGATCACGGTGTCGCCGATATGCACGTCCTTGCGGCGGATCTCGTCCTCGTTGTGCAGCGTGGCATTGGTCACGGTCACGCCGCCGACGAATACCGGCTTGAGCCGCGCCACCGGCGTGATCGCGCCGGTGCGGCCGACCTGCACCTCGATGTCCTCGACGACGGTGGTCATTTCCTGCGCCGGGAACTTGTGCGCCAGCGCAAAGCGCGGCGCGCGCGAG
Source organism: Pseudorhodoferax sp. (assembly GCA_035544335.1). GTDB lineage: Bacteria > Pseudomonadota > Gammaproteobacteria > Burkholderiales > Burkholderiaceae_C > Pseudorhodoferax. The sequence continues at coordinate 36 of DATKFT010000826.1, read as the reverse complement.
ACAAAGCCCAGGCGCTCCTGCTCGGCCAGCGCGTTG
>DATKFT010000825.1:0-5697 GCA_035544335.1 Pseudorhodoferax sp. | reverse complement strand
TGATCTGCTTCACGACCAGCCCCTGGGCACCGTTCATCAAGCCCTACTTCGCGGCCTACGGCATCGCGCCCGAGCAGGTCAACGTGGTCATGGTGGCACCGCAGGCCGTGGTGGCGACCTTCGCGGCCGGCGAGGGCGATGGCTTCCTGTCGGTCATGCCCGACAGCGAGCCGCGTGTGCGCAAGCTGCGGCCGGTCGATTCGCTGCTGCTGCAGGACGCAGGCATCTCCTTTCCGAGCTACGGCCTCGTGGCCACCAAGCAGACGCTGGCCAAGCGCCGCACCGAGCTGCAGGCGCTGGCGCAGATCCAGAAGCGCGCCTGGGAGTACATCTACGCCGGCAACGCCGACGAGGCCGTGCGCGCCATCATCGCCGAGCGCCCGAACGCCAAGCTCGACGCCGAGGTGCTGCGCAACCAGGTCGACATCTACAAGCCCTTCTTCCGCAGCCCGACCCAGGGCCAGCTGGCCACCGGCCTGCAGTCCGACCAGGACTGGCAGCGGGCCATCGACTCGCTGCACAAGATCGGGCTCATCGCGGCAGGCCGCAAGCCCTCCGACTACTTCGTCAACGATCTGATCCAGTGAAGGCCGCGATGCATGCATTCGTCCACGCCGACGGGCTGAACAAGGTCTACGCCTCCGAAGGCAAACCCATCTACGCGCTCAAGGACGTGCACCTGCAGATCCGGCAGGGCGAGTTCGTCAGCGTGCTGGGCCCCAGCGGCTGCGGCAAGAGCACGCTGCTCAAGTGCATCGCCGGCCTGGAGTCGATCTCCAGCGGCGCCCTCACGGTGCACGGCCAGGCGGTGGCGGCACCGCCCACCGGCATGGGCGTGGTGTTCCAGCGCGACCTGCTGCTGGACTGGCGCACGGTGCTGGACAACGTGCTGATCTCCGCGGAGTTCCTGAACCTGCGCAAGCAGGACTACGAGGACCGCGCGGTCGCCGTGCTGACGCTGTTCGGACTCAAGGACTTCATCCACCGCTACCCCTGGGAGCTGTCGGGCGGCATGCGCCAGCGCGCCTCGATCTGCCGCGCGCTGCTGACCGACCCGCAGCTGCTGCTCATGGACGAGCCCTTCGGCGCGCTGGACGCGATGACGCGCGACGAGCTGAACTACGAGCTGCAGCGCACCTGGATGAGCACGGGCAAGACCGTGGTCTTCATCACCCACTCGATCTCCGAGGCGGTCTACCTGGGCGACCGCGTGATCGTGATGTCGCGCAACCCGGGCTGCATCGCCGAGGAGCTGGAGATCGACCTGGAACGCCCGCGCGACCTGTCGATCCGCGAGACGCCCCGGTTCGGCGAGTACACCGCCCACATCCGCGACGTCTTCAGCAAGCTGGGCACCTTCCAGCGCCATTGAGCCAACAGGAGACCATCCCATGATCGGAAATGTCTGGAGACGCAGCGCGCACACGCGCGGGACCTTGCTGCTGCTGCTCGGCTCGCTCGCGCTGTGGGAGCTCGGCGTGCGCCTGCTCGGCGTGCGCGAGTTCGTGGTGCCGCCGCCGAGCACGGTGTTCGCCGACATCGCATCGGCACCGCTGTACTTCCTCAAGGAGTCGGCCTACACGCTGGCCGCGACGCTGTCGGGCTTTGGCATCGCGCTGGTGCTGGGCGTGCTGTTCGCGATCGCCATCGTGTACTCGCCGCTGCTGGACCGCACGCTCTACACGCTGCTGGTCGCACTCAACGCCGTGCCCAAGGTAGCGCTGGCGCCGCTGTTCGTGATCTGGCTGGGCACCGAGGAGAAGCCCAAGATCGCCATCGCGGCGCTGATCGCGATCTTCCCCATCCTCGTGGACACCGTGCACGGCCTGCGCGCGATCGACCCGGAGATGGTCAACATGGCCAAGGCGGGCCACGCGAGCAGCGCCAAGACCCTGTGGAAGGTGCGCCTGCCCAATGCGCTGCCCAGCATGTTCGCGGGCATGAAGGTCGGCATCTCGCTGGCCCTGGTCGGCGCCATCGTGGGCGAGTTCGTGGCCGGCGACAGCGGGCTGGGCCATGTGATCCTCGTGGCGCAGTCGTCCTTCGACACGCCGCGCCTGTTCGGCGCGCTGGTGCTGCTGGGCGTGCTGGGCACGCTGCTGTTCAAGCTCGTGGACTGGGCCGAGCAGCTCGCGATCCCCTGGCATGTCTCGCACCGCGGCAAGCGCCGCGGCGCGGCGCCGGTCAAGCTGGCGCGCGGTGCGCCGCCCGTGGCCTCGCCCGTCTAGGGACGGCTCAGCGTGGCCACAGCGCCCACATGCGCAGCGGCTGCTTGAGCCGGCCCGCGATGTCGCCGGCCTCCGGCCCCCAGCCCGCGAAGTAGTCGGCGCGCACGGCGCCGACGATGGCGCTGCCCGTGTCCTGGGCGAGCACGAGGCGCGCCAGGCTCACGACCGGCCCCTGCGAGGCCAGCCAGACCGGCGTGCCGTAGGGGATGCTCTGCGGGTCCACCGCGATCGAGCGGCCCGGCGTCAGCGCCACGCCCTGGGCGCCGCGCGGGCCGAAGCCGGCATCGAAGGCGGGCAGCGGCTCTTCGCGGAAGAACACCATGCGCGGGTTGGCCCACAGCATGTCGCGCACGCGCGCGGGGTTCTGCACGGTCCAGGCCTTGATGCCGGGCCAGGTCGCGTCGCGGATCGCGCCCTGGTCCAGCAGCCAGCGGCCCACGCTCTTGTGGGGCTGGTCGTTGGTGCCCGCATAGGCGAGCCGCACGAGGCGCTGGCTGCCGTCGGGCTCGGTCAGCAGCAGCCGGCCCGAGCCCTGGATCTGCAGCACCAGCGCGTCGACGGGATCGGCCAGCCAGGCGATCTCGCGGCCCAGGAGTTCGGCCTGGGCCTGCGGCAGCGTGTCCATCTCCTGGCGGGTGTACCAGGGCCTGCGCTGCGCCAGCGTGGCCGGCGGCTGGTACAGCGGCACCGGGAAGGCCGCGCTGGGCTGGCGTGTGGCCTCGAACATGGGCTCGTAGTAGCTCGTCAGCAGGCCGTCGCTGGCGGGCTGGCCGGGCAGGGGCTGGACGCGGTAGGGCTGCAGCCGCGCGATCATCCAGGCGCGCTGTTCCTCCAGCGTGGCGATGGACAGGCGCCGCACCTCCGAGCACAGGGCGGCCCAGGTGGTGCCGGGCCGCTCGCAGCTGCGCATCCAGGCATTCCAGGCCTCGTGCAGGGCGTCCTCGCCCACGCCGGGCAGTTCGGCCCAGCGCACGGGCACCCACTGGCTGCGCCCGCGCAGGATGGGCGCGGGCAGTGGCGCGGTGTCGCCAGGCCAGTCGGCCACGGGCGGCAGCGCGGGGAGCGTGGCGGCCGGGGGTCGGCTCGGAAGGCTTGGGGGGTCGGTCCGTGGGGGTTTGCTGGAGCAGGCGAGTAGCGTTCCTACAATCGCCGCGCATCCCACCCACCTGGAGAGTCGCTTCATGGCCCTGATTTTGCTCGAAGCCCTGGCAGCCCTGCTGCTGCTGGTCGGCATCGTGTGGTGGACCATGTTCTCCGGCCGCGACAAGGGTGAACTGCCCAAGGGCGAGCAGGAGAGCGGGTCCGCCAAGACCCCCGACCGCGAACCCTGACGCACGGCAACGCCGGCGGTGCCCTGCGCCGTGGGTGCATGCGCTGAGCGCGCGCCAGGAAGAATGGCGCCAGGAAGAATGAAGAGGACGGCGGCAGCCCCGCCGGAAAGTGCGGCCGCCTGATGCCGTTCACTGCCGTTCACTGCCGTTCACTGCTGCTCACCGCCGCAGATGGTGCGCCACGTGCAGCTTGCGGCTGCAGTGCGTCAGCGAAAATTCGGTCGCGGCCCCTTGGCTGCAGATGGCCGCCTTGCGCGGCCGGTGCCGCGGATCAGCGCAGGCCGAAGAACGACAGCACGGCCGCGATCACGACCACCAGACCGACGATGTAGATGATGGAATTCATGGCTGCAAAAAGCTTCGTGGAAGACGCCTCTAGCATGCGCGCTGGCCCCCGCGCGTGCTGTCGGCGTGGGCCGGCGGGCGCTGTAGGACGCCCCACAGCGCGCCTCACTGCACGCCGCGCAGCAGATTGGCCAGTTCCACGGCCGACTTGACCTCCATCTTGTCGAACACGCGTGCGCGGTGCACCTCCACCGTGCGCACGCTGATGTCCAGCTGGTCGGCGATCAGCTTGTTCGGCAGGCCCTCGACCACCAGGCGCATGACCTTGCGCTCGCGCTCGGTCAACTCGGTCAGCCGCGTGCGCAGCAGGGCCTGGTGCTGCTGCGCCTGCAGCGTGCTCGCGGACTGCGCCAGCGCCTGCTCGATGCGGTCCACCAGGACGTTGTCCGAGAACGGCTTCTCGCAAAAATCGAAGGCGCCGCGCTTGACCGCGTCCACGGCCGTGGGCACGTCGGCATGGCCGGTCAGGAAGATCACGGGCAGCGCGCGGTGCAGGTCCAGCGCGACGAGCTTGTCGAACAGCTCCAGCCCGCTCATGCCCGGCATGCGCACATCCAGCAGCAGGCAGCTGGCCTGCTTGGGCGCATAGCCGGCCTGCAGCCGCGCGTCGAAGGCCTCGGCGCTGTCGAAACCCTCACTGAGCAGGCGGCGCGAGCGCAGCAGCCAGGACAGCGCATCGCGCACGCCCGCGTCGTCGTCCACGATGTGGACCAAGGCATCCTTAGGAACGTGCATGGGAGATCTCCACCGCAGCGGACAGCGGCTGCGGCGCGGAAGGGCTGAAGGGTTCGACGGCCTCGGCCGGCAGCGTGAAGCGGAACACGGTGCCGCGCGGCTGCCGCGCCTCGTAGACCATGGAGCCGCCGTGCTGCTCGATCACCGTGCGGCACAGTGACAGGCCCAGGCCCATGCCCTCGGCCTTGGTCGTGAAGAAGGGCGTGAACAGTCGCCGCGCCACCTCGGGCGCGATACCGGCGCCGCGGTCGGTCACGCTGAACTCGAGCCAGCCGCGCGGGCGCGTGGCCCCCTCGCGCGTGCCGGCCGGCGCCACGCGCAGCAGCAGCTCGCGCTCGGCCACGGAGATGCCGTCCATGGCCTGCATGCCATTGCGCGCGAGGTTCAGCAGCACCTGCTCGACCATGGTGCGGTCGCAGTGCACGCGCGGCAGGCCCGGCACGACCTCGGTGCGCACGCGCACCGCGAGCTTGCGCGCCTGCAGGCTCACGAGCGGCCAGATCGCGTCCAGCAGCGCCTGCGGCGCCACGGGCTCGTGCGCCTCCTCGCGCCGGCGCACGAAGTCGTGCACGCTCTTGATCACGCGGCCCGCGCGTTCGGCCTGCTCGGCGATGCGGCGCATCGCCATCTCCATGTCGGCCGCGGCGGCCGGGCCGTGGGCCAGCATGTTCAGCGCGCCCGTGGCGTAGCTGGAGATGGCGGCCAGCGGCTGGTTCAGCTCATGGCTCAGCAGCGAGGCCATCTCGCCCACGGTGGCCAGCCGGGCCGTGGCCTGCAGCCGCTCCTGGCTCGCGCGCGACAGTTCCTCGACGCGGCGCTGCTCGCTGATGTCCAGGAAGGCGCTCATCCAGCCGGTCTGCACGCCCTGGGCGTTGATCAGCGGTGCCTCGATGATGAGCACCGGAAAGCGCGTGCCGTCCTTGTGCTGGAACACCGACTCGAAGCCTTCGCGCGGCGGCATCTTGCCGGCCATGCGGATGGCCTGGCGCTGCTCGTACTCGCCGATCAGTTCCTGCGGCCAGTACGGCGCCGGCGCACTCGTGCCCCAAAGCTCCTCG
>DATKFT010000824.1:0-5374 GCA_035544335.1 Pseudorhodoferax sp. | reverse complement strand
GCCGGCTTCCAGGCCAGCAGCGCCTCCAGGTGCTGGAAGCGGCGCAGCCCGGTGCCGGCCGTGCCGTCTCCGGGCGGCAGCGTGCCGGGCCGCAGCAGCGCGGCCAGTTCGGCCCCGGGTGCGAGCCGAGCGCGCAGCGCGGCCTCCACGCGGCGGCCGATCGCGCCATGGCCCAGCAACGCGATGCGTTGGGACCCCAGCTCAGACATGGCGGCGCAGGAAGCGCTGCAGCGCCTCGGCGTAGTCGGCCGTGCGCGTCGCCGGCACGAAATGCCCGCCATCGAGCTGCACGAGCTCGGCCTGCGGCAGGCGCCGCGCGAGGTCCTGCGCATGGTGGAAGGGGACGATCTGGTCGTCCGCGGCGCCCACGACCAGCGCGGGCTGCGCGATGCGCGCGAGCTCGTCGGCGCGCGTGTAGCCCAGCAGCATGTCGATGCGCTCGGCCACGAGCGCGTTCTGCGCCGCGTCGCCCGGCGTCCACGCCGGAACGTCGGGGCCGGCCAGCGCCTGCGCGTACCAGGCCGGCGGGTAGCCCAGCAGCTGGCCCAGCACGGCATAGGCGCCCGCGCCGGCGCGTTCGAGCACCACGCGGCGCAGCGCGAACAGGTCGCGGAAATGGCGGTCGGGCTGCGCCCAGCTGCTGCTCAGCACGAGCGAGCGCAGGCGCTGCGGCGCGTCCAGCGCGAGGGCCTGGGCCACGAGGCCGCCCGTCGAATGGCCCACGCAGTGGAACTGCGCGATGCCCTGCGCGTCCAGCAGCTCCAGCACCGCGGCCGCGATGGCCGGGATGCTTTGCGCGCCGCGCGGCGCCGAAGCGCCCACGCCCGGGTGGTCGAAGCTCAGCACATGCCAGTCGCGCGCCAGCACCTGGGCCAGCGGACGCCAGAAGCGCCCGAGCCCGCCCAGCCCGGCCACGAGCACCAGCGTCGGGCCCGCGCCCACGGATTCGAAGGCGAGGTGCGCGGGCGGGGCGGCACCTGGCGCGGTCGGGACGGAATCGGCGGGCGGCATGGCGTGGGTGCGTTGCGGATGTGTTGGGGGCGGTTGCTGGCGGCTGTCGCCGTGGCCGCAATGTAATCGATTACAAATCGCCAACGCAAGCGCTTTTCGTGCGCAGCCCATCGCGGTGCAGGCATGCCCAGCAGCGGTGCCCCGGGCACCAGATCGGACGACCCGTCAGAGGAGGCCACGCGGGTTTTTTCGCCCTTCTCTGCCTCAAAAATGGCTGCCGCGCAAGATGGCTAGCACTGGCATCGAATCTGCTTCGATTTCCTAAACTTGTAATCCTTTACAGAGCCAGTGGCCATGGCCGGCGGCGGCCCGGCGCGCTGGATCCTGGTTTTTTCAGCGCCCCCTCGGCCGGGCCCGTGTCCTGGCCTGTTTTTTGCAACCGACTTGTAATCGATTACAGCGTTTCGACGCGCCTTGCCATGAAAGGTCTGCGATGAGTGCCAACGACAACCCCGCCGCACCGCCCACACCGCTCGCGGAGCTGCCCATGGGCGCGGCGCCGCGCCTGCTGTTCCGCGCCAGCCACTGGCTCAACCGGGGCCTGCGCCACCTCGTGGGCGCCATGCTGTTCACCATGGTGCTCGTGGTGTTCGCGCAGATCCTCGTGCGCTTCCTGCTGCCGCGGCTGGGCATCACGGTCTCGGCGCCCTGGTCCGAGGAGCTCGCGCGCTACCTCATGGTGTGGTGCATCTTCCTGGGCGCCGCCGTGGCCTCGCGTGCCGGCGACCTGATCGCCGTGGAGTCGCTCGTCGACGCGCTGCCCGCACGCCTGGGCTGGCGTCTGAAGATGCTGGCCTATGTGGCGACGATCGCCTTCCTGGCCACGCTGGTCTGGCTGGGCTGGCGCTGGGTGGAGTTCGGCCAGGAGGAAAGCTCCACGGTCATGAACCTGCCCATGTCCTGGGTCTACCTGTCCCTGCCCGTGGGCGCCGCGCTGACCATCCTCAACATCCTGACCCGTCTGTTCGAAGGCGTGGTGCGCCAGCGCGCACTCGGCGACGCCGCCGCGGCCGCGCCGGTCGCCCCGCCGGCCGGCGAACCCTCGCTGGTCTGACCGGCCCTCCCCCCATGCTTTCCAGGAGAACCCCATGCTGATCTTCGGCTCCATGGCGATCACGCTCGCGCTGTCGATCCCGATCTTCGCGGTGATGGGCATCTGCGCCATGCTCGCGCTGCACCACGTCAAGATGGACCTCATCGCGGTGCCGCAGAACGTGTTCGAGGCGCTCGACTCGTTCGCGCTGCTGGCCGTGCCCTTCTACGTGCTGGCCGGCAACCTCATGAAGTCCGGCGGCATCTCGCGCCGGCTCATCGCACTGGCCATCGCGCTGGTGGGCTGGATCCGCGGCGGCGTGGGCGCGGCCTCGGTGCTGACCTGCATGTTCTTCTCGACCATGTCGGGCTCGTCCTCGGCCACCACGGCCGCGGTGGGCGGCACCATGATCCCGGCCATGCAGAACAAGGGCTACCCCAAGCCCTTCGCGGCCGCGCTCGTGGCGGTCGGCGGCGAACTCGGTGCCATCATCCCGCCCTCGCTGCCCATGGTCATCTACGGCCTGGTCGCCAATGTCTCGATCGGCAGCCTGTTCATCGCGGGCATCCTGCCCGGCATCTTCGTCGGCCTGTCGCTGATGGTGGCCGTGTGCGTGATGGCCAAGCTCAAGAACTTCGACGAGGTCAGGCGCATGCCGCCGCGCGAGTGGCTGCGCGGCGTGGCCAGCGCGGGCGGCGAGGCCCTGCTCGCGCTGCTGATGCCCGTGATCATCCTGGGCGGCATCTACTCGGGCGTGTTCACGGCCACCGAGGCCTCGGTCGTCGCCGTGGTCTACGGCCTCGTGATCGGCATCTTCGTCTACCAGGAGATCCGGCCCAAGGACCTCGTCACGATCTTCAACGAGTCGGCCGTCATGACCGGCATGGTCATGCTGATCGTGGGCTTCGCCGCGCTGTTCGGCTATGCGCTGACCGTGAACCGCGTGCCGCACTACCTGGGCGAGCTGATCGGCCATGTGGCCAGCGGCCCCATCGTGTTCCTGCTGCTCGTCAACGTGCTGCTGTTCGTGATCGGCACCTTCATGGAAGCCCTGGCCACGATCCTGATCCTGGGCCCCATCCTCGCGCCGATCGCCCAGACCTACGGCATCGACCCCGTGCATTTCGGCATCGTCATGATCATCAACGTGGCCACGGGCATGGTCACGCCGCCGGTGGCCGTCAACCTCACGATCGCGAGCCAGATCTCCGGCGTGTCCATGGACGCGATGACGCGGCCGCTGCTCGTGTTCCTCGCCGTGCTCACGCTCGATGCGCTCGTGATCAGCTTCGTGCCGGCGCTCTCGCTGGGCCTGCTCTGAAGCCCCTGCTCCCTTCCCCCGCTTCCCTCCCCTCCCACTCCACCAGGAAACTCCCATGACCTTCCGTTTCGCCCGCCTCGCGCGCACGCTGGCCTGCACCTTCGGCCTGGCCAGCCTCTCGGGCCTGGCCGCCGCCCAGCCCGCCGAGATGTCGGTCGGCCATGTGCTGGCCACGGCCAGCCACTACCACGCCGCGGCCAGCAAGTTCGCCGAGGTCGTCAACCAGAAGTCCAAGGGCGCCGTCAAGGCCTCGGTGTTCCCGGGCGGCCAGCTCGGCGGCGAGGTCAAGATGCTGCAGTCCGCGCGCACCGGCACGCTGGACGTGGTCGTGACGGGCGAGGCGCCGCTGGAGGGCTTCGCCAAGGAGTTCGCGGTGTTCTCCTTCCCCTACCTGTTCAGCAGCGTGGACCAGATCAACGGCGTGCTGCAGGGCCCGATCGGCCGCGGCATGCTGGACCTGCTGCCCAAGCACAACCTCGTGGGCCTGGGCTTCATCTCGGCCCTGGAGCGCAACATCTTCACGAACGGCAAGGTGGTCAACAGCGTCGCCGACATGAAGGGCCTGAAGATCCGCGTGATCCAGGGCCCCGGCTACGTGAAGGCCTACCAGGCCCTGGGCGCGCAGCCCACGCCCATGGCCTACACCGAGCTCTACACGGCGCTGCAGAACGGCGCCGTGGACGCGGCCGAGAACTCGCCCGACGTGTTCCTGCAGGACCGCTTCATCGAGGTCTCCAAGACCTACGCCAACCTCAAGATCATGTACATGCCGGCCGTGATCGTGATGTCCAAGGCCAAGTACGACGCGCTCTCGCCCGAGATGCAGAAGGTCGTGCAGGAGGCCACGGCCGAGGCCATCGCCTTCGCCACGGCGCAGTACAAGAAGGACTATGCCGACGCGTTCGCGGCCATGAGGAAGTCGGGCGTGAAGGTCGTCGAGCCCGACCTCGCAGCGTTCAGGCAGGTCGGCCGCTCGGTGCACGGCGACCTGCTCGGCGAGTTCCCGATGGCCAAGCCCTGGTACGACAAGATCGTCGCCGCGACGAAGTGAGGCGGCGCCGGCCGCCCCGCCGGCTCAGGCCGTGCCGGGCGCCGGCCCCGTGGAGCCCCGGACCACGAGCTCGGAGGGCAGCAGCATGTCCTCCACGGGCTGGCCGCCGTCCAGCACGCCGAACAGCGCCTGGGCCGCGAGTTCGCCCATCTGGTCGGCCGCCGTGCTGATGGTCGTCAGCGGCGGGTCGGCCAGCGGCGCGAACACGTCGTTGTCGAAGCCCGTGATCGAGATGTCCTGCGGCACGCGCAGCCCCATGCGGCGCGCCTCGCCCATCACGGCCAGGCCATAGGCGTCGCTGTTGCAGACCACGGCCGTGATCTCGGGGTGCTGCGCGCGCATGGCGCGGAAGCTGCGGATCGCGTAGTCCAGCGAATAGCCGTGCGTGTCCTCGTAGATGCGCGGCTCGCCCGCGATGCCGGCGCGCTCCAGCGCGTCGGTGAACGCACGCCGGCGCGCCTGCTGGCGGTCGTTGCCCTTCACGGGGCCCGAGAACATCGCAAAAGCGCGGTGGCCCAGGCCCAGCAGGTGCTGCATGACCTTCTCGGTCGCCACGTAGTTGTCGTAGCCGATCGAGGGAAACGGCGTGTGCGACAGCGCCGAGTAGGTGCAGACCGTGGGCACCTGCTTGTCGATCAGGTAGGACATGAGCTTGGGGTCGTCGATGCGGCCCACCATCATGAGCGCCTCCACGCCGCGGTCCACGAGCTGGCGCACGGGCTCGAACACCTTGGAGTTGTCGAAGCCCACGGTCAGCAGCACCGAGAGGTAGCCGTAGCCGCTCATGCGCCGCTGGAAGCTCGAGACCATGCGCGCGTACAGGCCGTAGTCCATGGTCGGGAACACCGCACCCACGATGCCGCTGCGCTGCAGCCGCAGCGCCTTGGCGGCCGGGTTGGGCGTGTAGCCGAGCCGGCTCGCGACGGCCAGCACATGGTCGCGGGCCTCGTCGCGCACC
>DATKFT010000823.1:0-8772 GCA_035544335.1 Pseudorhodoferax sp. | reverse complement strand
GCAACGTTTGCCGCAGCCGGCACAGGCGCAAGTCTGGGGAGAGCAGCATGAAACCATGGATTGAACGGGCACTGGTCTTGTCCATCGTGGTGATCACGGCACTGTGTTGCGCCTTCGCATTCGGGCTGATGGAGCGCGTGGCCTTGCGCAAGGTGATGAAGGCCTGCCACCAGCAGCAACAGTTCTCCGTGGGTGCGCAGAGCTTCCGGTGCGAGCCGACGCTGAGGCAGTAGGACTGGGCCCGTCGGTTGTTCCGTCCGCTGGCCCGGATCCTGGCCCGGATGCGCGTGACGTGGAGAGATCCGAACGCGGCCTGCAGGCGGGCCCATGCACCGCCGCGCAGCCAGCAGGCAGCGCGTAGCGACACGCCGATGCACGCACCCACTGCACCCACTGCCCCATCATTTGATGTAGGAGAATTCTGACAACGCTGTCCAGAATGGCCCGTATGCCTTTGGACTACTTTCGAACGATCGCCCAATCCGAGCTGCCTCTGCGCGTGGAGGACGAGCATGGCGTGCAGTGCGTGCATGTGCTGCGCGCAGCGGGGCTGGTCGAGGCGACCGTCGTTTATGGCGACGCAACGGGCGCACCGTTCGCCATCGTCCACGCCATCACGCACGAAGGACAGGCGGCGTTGCAGCGCGACAGCAGGAACAAGCCGCTGGCCTGAGGCACACCCCGCCCTTTGTGGCCTCTCAGCGCGCCGCCCGCCGCAGCTGCCAGGACACGGCCAGCAGACCCAGGCAGCCGATGGTGGCCAGCACGGCCGCCGCACTCGACAGCGCCTGCCCCAGCGCTGCGGGCGTGCCGCCGAACACGCGCTCGGCCACCACCGCGATCAAGGTCGGCGCCACGGCCGAGCCCATGATGCCGACCCAGGCGAAGTGCACGCCGGTCACCTTGCCCACGACCGCGCTGGGGGTGAGCTGTACGACGGTCGCCGTGCCGATCGTGAACAGGCTGGTCGCAGCCAGGCTCAGCACCGCGATCAGGCACCAGGCCGCCGTGACCGAGGGCGCGTTGGGGATCATGAACGCAGGCACCGCGACCGCCGCGCACAGCAGGCCGCCCAGCAGCGGCACGGCGGCCACGCCATGGCGCTTGCGCACGAGGTCGACCAGAAAGCCCGCGCCGAACTGACTGGAGGTGCTGAGCAGCAGCGTGATCAGGCCGAAGACGAGGCCGATCTCGCCGGCCGCCAGCTTCCAGGTGCGGCCCATCAGCGCCGGGATCCAGGTCGAGAAACCGGTCAGCAGCATGATGGTGGCGGCATTGGCCAGGAACAGCGGCACGAACAGGCGCCACTGGCCCAGCGCGCTGGCCGCGGGCTCCTGCGCAGCAGCGCCCTGCACGGGCTCCTGCGTGCGGCGCGCAGGCTCAGGGAAGCTGAAGACCAGCAGCGCGATCGGTAGCGAGGCCAGGCCGCAGGCGATCAGCACGAGCTGCCAGCTCTTGACCACACCCAGCAAGGGCAGCGCGATGGAGCCGCTCTCGCCCACCAGGTGCAAGATGGCGCCGCCGAACAGCAGCGCGCAGCCGCCGCCCAGGCTGGCGCCCATGGCCCAGATGGCCACGGCACGCCCGCGGTACTGCGGCGCAAAAGCGTCCTTGATCAGCGACATGCTGGCCGGCCCGCAGGCCGATTCGCCGACGCCCACGCCGCAGCGGCCCAGGAACAGCGCGGCATAGCTGGACGCCGTGCCGCAGAACACGGTGGCCGTGCCCCAGAAGCCGATGGCGCTGGCAAGGATGCTGCGGCGCGAGAAGCGGTCGACCAGCATGCCGACGAAGAAGCCGCCGACCGCGTAAGTGAGGATGAAGGCCGCACCGATCAGCAGGCTGATCTCGGTGTCGGAGATGCCAAGGTCGCGCTTGATCGGCTGCACGAGCAGCGGCAGCGCCGTGCGGTCGATGAACGCGATGGCGTTCACAAGGCACAGGATGGCCACCATGCGCCATTGGGCGCGCGTGGGGGCGTCGTGGTTGGGGGCGTGTTGCATGTCGTCTCCGTTGTATGTTGTGCAACGCGTTGATGGAAATGGTGGGGCGCAGGCGCAGCGCATCCGCCGCCCGGAGTCGCTCGGAGTCGCTCAGGGGCGTTCAGGGACGCTCGGCACCGCCAGGAGCTGCTCAGGGACGCACAGACGGGGCCGCAAGCTGCCGGATCGGCGCACCGGCGCGGAAGGCCTGGATGTCCTCCAGCACCGCGCCATACCAGGCGCGGTAGACGGCGTCGGTGACATAGCCGATGTGCGGCGTCAGCACCGTGTTGGGCGCGTCCAGCAGCGGGTGGTCGGGGACTATGGGCTCTTCGCCGTAGACGTCCAGGCCCGCACCCGCGATGCGCCGCTCGTTCAAGGCCCGCGCCAGCGCCGCCTCGTCCACGAGCGGGCCGCGCGCGGTATTGACCAGGAACGCCGTGGGCTTCATGCGCGCGATCTCGGCCGCACCGACCATGCCGCGCGTCGTATCGCCCAGGATCATGTGGACCGTGACCACGTCGGATTCGGCGAACAGCGCGTCCTTGCTGACGGCCTGGGCCTGCACGGCGTCGGCACGCGCCTGCGTGAGGTGGGGGCTGTGGGCCAGCACACGCATGCCGAAGGCCTGGCCGATGCGCGCGACCTTGCTGCCGATCGTGCCCAGGCCCAGCACGCCCAGCGTGCGGCCCGCCAGCGAGGTGCCGAGCGCGCTCTGCCAGCGCCCCGCGCGCAACGAGGCGTCTTCCTTGACCACGGCGTGGGCCAGCGCCAGGATCAGCGCCCAGGTGACCTCAACCGTCGCATCCTCCGCCCAGGGCGTTCCGCTCACGACGATGCCGCGCGCGGTCGCAGCCGCGAGGTCGATCGCGCGGTTGACCATGCCCGTGGTCACCAGCAGCCGCAGCGCCGGCAGCGCGCGCAGCACCTCGGCCGGAAAGCGCGTGCGCTCGCGCATGGCCACGATGGCGTCGTAGGGCGCCAGCGTGGCCAGCAGCTCGTCCGGTGTGCGCAGCGTCTGGTGAAAGAAATCGACCTGGCAGCCGGCCAGCGACGGCCAGTCGGCCATCGCATGGGCGACGCGCTGGTAGTCGTCCAGAACCGCGACCCTCATGCTGCTGCGGTCCCGTGCTCGCCGTCCAGCGCGGCGGCGCGCACGATGGCGTTGAAGCGCGCCGGCGCCTCGAGCTTGGGCATGTGGCCATGGCCCTGCAGCACATGCAGCTGCGCCGCCGGCACGGCCGCCTGCAGCACGGCGCCATGCGCCTGCAGCGGCGCCACCTGGTCTGCGCTGCCGGCCACGATCGCGATCGGCCCCGGGTACTGCGGCAGCAGGTCGGGCGTGTACACCGTGAACAGCATGTGCGCGGCCTGGCGCCAGCCCTCGGGCGTGACCGCATCGCGCAGGCGCTCGACCGGCTCGCGCACCGCCGCGGGCGTGTCGGGCGTGAGCAGGCGCTCGGCCACGGCGCTGCGGTCGGCCGCGCTGCCCGCGCGCACCAGCGCGGCCAGCTCGGCGGCGCGCGCCTCGCCCTGCAGGCGGCCGCGCGCCGTGTTGGGTGCCGACAGCACCAGACTGCGTACCGCGGCGGGACAGCGCGCGGCGAAGGTCGCCGCGACCACGCTGCCCCAGGAGCTGCCCACGAGCACCGCGGCCTGCGCGATGCCCAGCGCGCCGAGGAAGGCGGCGAGCGCCTGCGCGTAGTCCTCTGCACGGGGTTCTGCCAGCGCCAGCGGCGTGCTGTGGCCAAAGCCCGGCGCGTTCCAGGCAATGACGCGAAAGCCATCGGCCAGCCCCGCGAGCTGGGCCCGGTAGCCGGCAGACTGCGAACCGATGCCGTGCAGCAGCACGACGGCCGGCGCGCTCGCGGCGCCGCTGGCGCGGTACTCGATGCGGCCGCGGCCTTGCGCGAACACCGGGCTGGCCACCTCGGCGGTGGACAACGGCGGCAACGCCTGCCGCAGCAGCGCGGCATCTTCCGTGGTGATCTGGGGCATGGTCAGTGCGCCGCTACTGCGGTGTCGCGGATGGGTGTGGGTGTGGAAGTGGGGGCGGGCGCCGTTTCGGCCGCGGCATGGCCCAGCCGGCGCGAGATGTCGCGCGCCGTGGCGGCCAGCGCCTGTGCAAAGGGGCTTTGCAGGCTGGCGTCGAAGCGGCTCGCGTCGCCCACGGCCGTGAGCGCCAGCACTGCCTGGCCGTTGGCGTCCAGCACGGGCGCGCTGAGCGCGTGGATGATCAGCTGCTCGCCATGGAACGCGGCGGGCGTGCGGCGCGCCAGGCCATCGCGGCGCACGTCGTCGAGCTCGCGCTGCCATGCCTGCAGCGTGTCGGGGCTGTTGAGGTCGGCGCCCGTGCCCGCACGCGTGGCCGCCAGGGCCAGCTCGGCCGCGACGAAGCGCTCGGTGGCCGCCTGCGGCAGATGCGCTGCCAGCGCGCGGCCCGTGGCACTCGTGGTCACCGAGAGCACCAGGCCCAGCGGCAGGCTGGCGCTGACGGGTGCGCTCGATGCCTCCCACGCGACCACCGTGGGCCCGTGGTTGCCCCACACGGCCAAGGTCATGGTCTCGTCGTATTCCTTGGACAGGCGCGCCATAGCCCGCGTGCCCAGGCGCACGGCGTGCAGCTGGGCCTGGGCCGTCGTGCCCACGCCCGACGGAGCGCTGCCCAGGTCGTGCGGGTCGGCCACCAGGTACTGGCCACCGCCAAAGACCAGCGGCCGGCGGTCGGCGCGGCGGATGCTGCGCACCTCGCCCACGTGGATGGTGTGGTCGCCGCCCGGCAGCCGCGAGGCCACCGTGCACTCCAGCCAGGCCCGGCAGCCGCGCAGCAGCGGCACGCCGCCCGCGCCCAGGTCCACCTCCAGCCCGGCGAACTTGTCGTGGCCCGAGGTCGCGAAACGGTTGGACAGCGCAATCTGGTCCTCGGCGAGGATGTTGATCGCAAAGCGCTGCACGCCCGAGAACACCCGGTGGCTGGGCGCCCGGACCGCCTGGCTCCAGAGCACCAGCGGCGGATCCAGCGAGACCGAGCTGAACGAGTTCGCCGTGAGGCCGTGGAAGCCGCCGTCGTCGTCCACGGTCGTGACCACCGTCACGCCCGTGACGAAGTCGCCCAGCGCGCGGCGCAGCTCCTTGCTGTCAAAGCCCGGGCCGGCCACGGCCACCGGGGCCGCGCCTGTGGATGGCGTGCCCATCACGCGGCCACGTGGTCGATTGCGCGCAGCACCGGCATGACCTCGGCCGCGAACAGCTGGACCGAGTGCGCGGCCACCGCATGCGGCATGTTGCCGAACACGAAGCTGCCGATCAGGTAGTTCAGCCCGCCCTCCTCCAGCTGCTCGCGCAGCTGCGCCGCGACGGTGGCGGGCGCACCGGCCACGGCATGGCCGGTCGCCAGCAGCGCGTCGAAGTCCGGCGGCAGCTTGGCGTTGACGGGCTGCGTGCCGTGCTTGTTCCAGAGTTGGATGAAGTTGGCATAGAACACGGGCCAGGCCTGGCGCCCGATCGCCAGCGCCTCCTCGTCGCTGTCGGCCACCACGATGTAGCGGTTCACGCCGATGCGCGGCTCGACGCCGGCGTCCGGATACGCGCGCGACCATTCCTCACGGTAGCGGTCGGTGATGGCGCGCACGCGCTGCACGGGGCCGCCGCAGACCACGTTCACGCCGTTCTGCGCGGGCCACACCGTCGATTCGGGCGAGGCCAGCGCATACCAGACCGGGGGGTGCGGCTGCTGCAGCGGCTGCATGACCACGGGCACGTCGTCGAAGCGCCAGAACTGGCCCTCGAAGTCGAGCGCCGTGGAGCGGAAGTAGCGCTGCAGGATCTCGTAGGCCTCGGCGTACATCGCCGCGGCGCGCGCGGGGTCCACGCCCAGGGCCTGCAGCTCGTGGGGCGAGGCACCGCGGCCTACGCCGAACTCGAAGCGGCCCTGGCTCAGGTGGTCCAGCATGCAGATCTCCTCGGCCAGCCGCATCGGGTGGTGGATGGGCAGCAGGTAGACCAGCGGGCACAGGCGCAGCCGCTTGGTGCGCTGGGCCAGCGCCGACAGGAACACGTTCTGCGAGGGTGTGATGCTGAGGGGCGTCGCGTGGTGCTCGCTCATGTGGTAGCGGTCGAAGCCGAGGGCGTCGTACAGCTCGGCCATCTGCAGCCGCTGTTCGTACTGCTGGGCCAGCGGCAGGCCGCCGCGGTCGTTCTGGTCGAAGATTCCGAATTGCATGGGGGATCCTTGTCGAATGCGGGAAAGGGATGGGGGGCTCAGGGCTGGGGTGCCTTGGCGAAGACCTGGAAGACGTTGTCTTCGACGTCGGTGAAGGTGAGCACCGCGCCATGGGCGCCCATGTCGCGCTGCGCCAGCAAACGGCCGCCGGCCTGTTCGATGTCCGTGCGCGTGGCCGCCAGGTCGTCGGTCTCGAAGACCAGCACGCTGCCCTGCGTGCCGGACGCAGCCTCAGCGGCCGAGCTCAGCGCGACGTTCGCGCCGCCGACGCCGAACTGGCACCAGGCATCGCCATCGCGGAATTTGGCCGACAGGCCCAGGCCCTCGGCGTAGAACTGCTGCATGCGGTCCATGTCCCGCACCACGGTGTAGACGCTCTGGATCTTGTGGATGGGCATCCTTGCCTCCGGCGCTCTTACTCGGGCTTGACGCCGGCGTCCGCGATCAGCTTGCGCCAGCGCGCCGCCTCGCTGCGCAGGAACTGGTGGAAGGCCTCGGGGTTGCTGTCGGTCACGGGGTCGAAGCCCAGTTCGCGCAGGCGCGCGAGCAGCGCCGGGGTCTTCACGGCGGCGTTGATGTCCGCGGCCAGCTTGGCCACGACGGCTGGCGGCGTGCCGGCCGGCGCCAGCGCACCGAACCAGCCCACGGCATCCACGCCCTGCACGCCGGCTTCGGCGAAGGTCGGCACATCGGGCAAGGCGGCGCTGCGGGTCTTGGCGACCACGGCCAGCGGACGGATCTTGCCGGCACGCACCTGCGGCGCGCCCGTGCCCACGGACACGAAGGTCGAATCGATCTGGCCGCCCAGCAGGTCCGACATGGCCAGCGCCTCGCCCTTGTACGGGATGTGCAGCAGGCTGAGGCCCTGGGCGCGCTGCAGCGCTTCGCCGTAGATGTGGTAGCTCGAGCCGATGCCAAAACTGCCATAGGAGATGGGCTTGCCCGCGCGCTTGCCGGCCGCCACGTAGTCGCTGACCGAGCGGATCGGCGAATCCGCGCGCACGGCCAGGACGACCGGCGCATTGGCGACCTGGGTCAGCGGCGCGAAGTCGCGCTCCAGGTCGTAGGGCACCTTCACGAACACCGCCGGTGCCTGCACCAGCGCCGTGAACGTGAACAGCAGCTTGTAGCCCGTGGCCTCGGAGCGGGCCACGGCATCGGCGCCGATCATGCCGGTCGCGCCCGGCTTGTTCTCGACCACGACCGGCACGCCCCAGCGCGTGGACAGGATGTCGGACAGCAGCCGGATCACCTGGTCGGGTCCACCGCCGGCCGGACCCGGCAGCACGAAGGTCACGGGCTTGTTCGGAAAGCCGTCGGCCGTCTTGGCGTTCGCTGCGCCGGTCTGCGCCACAGCGCCGCCGCACAGCCCGCCCGTGAGCAGCATGGCAAGCGCCGCAGCGCAGACGGCACGGCGGTGGCCGCCCAAGCCAGTTCCCTGGGCCTGCGTTGCAAGCTGGACAGCGGCGCCGGTGCGCCCCGTGGAATGCTCATTGCGCAAGAGGATCTCCTTTAAAATTCAACACTATTGAATCAATATAATACTGTTGAATTATTGGGCGGCCGGCGGCTGCTGTCAACAGGGCGAAGGCCGATGCACAGGGAAATGGAGCCGCCGGGGACGCTGCCGATGCGCGCGGCTGGAATGCGCGCAAGAGCGCGCCGTCACCGCGCCGTCACCGCGCCGGAGGACATCGCGCCAGGCCAGGGGATGTGGGGAAAGAGCAGCGCGCCCGCCCGCCTGCGCGCGCGCTGCGCGTGTCCCTCTGTACGCGCAGCATGCAGCCGCAGCCGACGCGCCAAGAAAGATGCTGTGCGTCCGCGCCGCCGCGCTCAGACGCAGTGGAAATCGGCGCAGCCTATGCGGCCCGCCGACGGATTGAAGAGAAGCGCCGTGTCAGGGCCTCGGCCAGGGCCACAGATCCGCGCCGTCCCGCACTGCCGCGGCCCAGACGGTTGCGACAGGCGCACCGCGATCCGGGCCCGCGCCCCTTCGGCAAGGAGGGGCAGGCCAGCGCGAGAGCCGTTGCTAAGGCTTGCCGCCCAAATCGGCCGTGGCGCGTGCCGCGCTCGCCAGCAGCGCCGTCACGTGCGGGCTGCCCGGCTCGGTCTGCAGCGTGCTGCGGCTGCCGACCAGGCTGATCGCAAAGCGCAGTTGCCCCGCGAAGTCGAAGACCGGCGCCGCGATCGAGGCGTACTCGCTGAGCCCCGCGCGGTGCATCGTGGAGTACCTGTGGCTCTCCAGTTCGCGGACCGCCTCCTCACGGAATGCGGCGGGGCCATCCGCTGTGCCGGGCGCGTCCGCGTCCAGCTCGGCGACCAGGAACGGGCGCGTGACGAACAAGGGCAGCCATGCGGCAAAGGTCTTGCCGGCCGCCGTGGAGGTCAGCGGAATCAGCCCCGTGCGCATCTCGAACGCCCCGCGGTGTTCACCGTCCTGCTTGAACAGGCTCAGCACGCCGTCGTCGGTCCAGGTCGTGACGGCGGCGCTGCGCAGAGTCTCGTCGCGCACACGCGTGACCTCCCTGCGCATGAGGTCGAAGCCATCGATCTGCTGGATCGCGCTCA
>DATKFT010000822.1:0-2381 GCA_035544335.1 Pseudorhodoferax sp. | reverse complement strand
CGCGGTGCGCGACGGCGACCACTACGTGGTCAACGGCGAGAAGACCTTCATCACCTCGGGCGTGCGCGCCGACTTCATCACCACCGCCGTGCGCACCGATCCCGCGAACAAGGGCGCGGGCGGCATCTCGCTGCTGGTGATCGAGGGCGACACGCCGGGGCTCGCGCGCACGTCGCTCAAGAAAATGGGCTGGTGGAGCTCCGACACCGCGCACCTGCGCTTCGAGAACTGCCGCGTGCCCCTGGCCCATCGGGTCGGCGAGGAGCATCGCGGCTTCAAGCTGCTCATGGAGAACTTCAACAGCGAGCGGCTGCTGCTCGCGGCGCTGGCCTGCGGCTATGCCGAGGTCTGCCTGCACGAGGCGCTGGACTGGTCGCGCCAGCGCATGGTCGGCGGCAGCCCACTGGCCGAGCGCCAGGTCGTGCGCCACAAGCTCGTGGACATGGCCTTGCGCATCGACGCCGCGCGGGCGCTGCTGTACGAGCTGGCCTGGCGCATCGAACACCGGGCCGCGCGGCCGGCCCAGCTCGTGGCCCGGGTCTGCATGGCCAAGGTGCAGGCCACGCAGGCCATGCAGTTCTGCGCCGACCAGGCCGTGCAGCTGCTGGGCGGCATGGGCTTCATGCGCGGCACCAAGAGCGAGCGCATCTACCGCGAGGTCAAGGTCATGATGATCGGCGGCGGCGCCGAAGAGGTCATGAAGGACCTCGCGGCGCGCCAGCTCGGGCTGTGAGAGCTTGAGAGGAAATCGCTTGAACTCACGCGAGACCCCGCGGCGCGTGGCGGCAGCGATGGGCCTTGGGCTTGGGGGTCTCGTCCTGCGGGCCAGGGCTCCCAAAGATGCCGTGCGGCGTTGCGCCGCTGGCCCATATGTCGATATGGGCTGCGCGGCGCGCCTTGCCCGCCGCCTTCGGGAGCCCCGTCGTGAGCCCCAGCCATTCCCTCCCAAGCTCTAGGCCTGCCAGGCTGCCGCGCAGCCACTGCGCACAAGACCTGCGCGCCACGCGGCCCTAAGCTGCCCATCTCCTCCCGTGCAGCCCCACCGCGATGAGCCCTGTCGAATCCACCATCTCGCCCACCTCCGAGGCCTTTGCCGCCAACCGCGAAGGCATGCTGGCGCTGCTGGAGCGCGTGCGCGGCCACCAGCAGCGCAGCGTCGACACCTCGGCACGCTCACGCGAGCGCTTCGCGCAGCGCGGCCAGCTGCTGCCGCGCGAGCGGCTCGCGCTGCTGCTGGACCCCGGCACGCCGTTCCTGGAGATCGGCGCGCTGGCCGGCTTGGGCCTGGACAACCCCGACCTCGACAAGAGCGTGCCCGGCGGCGGTGTGGTCGGCGGCATCGGCTGGGTGTCGGGCGTGCGCGTGGTGGTCAATGCCTCGGACGCGGGCATCGACGCGGGTGCGCTGCAGCCCATGGGCATTCCCAAGCAACTGCGGCTGCAGGAGCTCGCGCTCGAGAACAAGCTGCCCTACGTGCAGCTGGTCGAAAGCGCGGGCGCCAACCTCATGACCTACCAGGTCGAGGAGTTCGTGACGGGCGGCAGTCTGTTCCGCAACCTCGCGCGGCTGTCGGCCGCGGGCCTGCCCGTGGTCACGGTCACGCACGGCTCGTCGACGGCCGGCGGCGCCTACCAGACCGGCCTGTCCGACTACATCGTCATGGTGCGCGGGCGCTCGCGCGCCTTCCTGGCCGGGCCGCCGCTGCTCAAAGCCGCCACGGGCGAGATCGCGACCGAGGAGGAGCTCGGCGGCGCCGAGATGCACACCGCCATCTCGGGCCTGGGCGACTACCTGGCCGAGGACGACCGCGACGCGATCCGCATCGCGCGCGCCATCCTGGCCGGTATGGACTGGCAGCGCGGCATGCCAGCCGAGCCCGCGCGCCGCTTCGCGCCGCCGCGCTACGCGGCCGAGGAACTGCTGGGCATCATGCCCATGGACCACAAGCGGCCCGTGGACATGAAGGAGGTCATCGCGCGCATCGCCGACGGCTCCGAGTTCCTGGAGTTCGGCGCCAACTACGGCAGCGCCACCGTGGTCGGGCATCTGCGGATCGAAGGGCAGGCGCTGGGCGTGGTGACCAACAACGGGCCCATCGATCCGGCCGGCGCGAACAAGGCCACGCACTTCATCCAGGCCTGCTGCCAGAGCCGCACGCCCATCCTGTACCTCAACAACACCACGGGCTTCATGGTGGGCAAGGCCTTTGAAGAGGCCGGCATGATCAAGCACGGCTCCAAGATGATCCAGGCCGTGAGCTGCGCCACGGTGCCGCAGATCACGATCTACTGCGGCGCGTCGTTCGGTGCAGGCAACTACGGCATGTGCGGGCGCGGCTTCCAGCCGCGCTTTTGCTTCTCCTGGCCCAACGCCAAGACCGC
>DATKFT010000821.1:0-1525 GCA_035544335.1 Pseudorhodoferax sp. | reverse complement strand
ACCTGCAGCCGTGCCGATCGCGAAGGCCCCGCGCAGGCGCCGCGTGGCGATCCGGTGCTGCGCCAGTCGCACTGGCGGGGCCGCCTGCTGTTCGGGGGCAGCGAAACCGCCGCCCACGGGACTGGCCACATGGAGGGCGCCCTCGATGCCGCGGCCCGCTTGCTGAGTGTCTTGACGCCGCTCGGGGCCCCGCGGCGCGAGGCGCACGCGGCCTCGGACCACGGCGCACTGCACCGCCACGACGCGGCCGTGGCCGCCCTGCGCGCGGCGGCGCCCGCTCAGTACCGCCGCCACGTGACGCGGCTGCTGACCGCCCAGGACAGCGAGGCCCTGACGCAGCGCGCCTTGCTGGCCACCGTGGAGCAGGCCTACAGCGGCGTGCTGGACCTGCTGGAGAGCCTGCATCCCGACCTGCCCGAGGCGGGCGTGCCCGTCCAGGGCCGCCGTGCGCTCACGTCACGGTTGCTGGCGCCTTTCAACGGCTGGAACCAGGCTTTGCTGCAGGAGGCGCTGGCCTTCAATGGCGGCTCCTGCGCGCTGTCGAACTTTTCGCACGAGCATCGGCCCGATGCGGCGCTGGTGCGTGCCATCACGCTGGACCTGGCCGCGGCCTGGCGCGAGTTCGCGCTGGCCTTGAACGAACGCCTCCTGACCCTGTCGGCAGAGGCTCCGGCATGAGTGCCCCAGCATCGGGTGCGCCGCTGCTGGCCGGGGCCTTGTTGGGCTTGATCGATGAGGCCGGCCTGGCCATCGCCACACTGACCGAGGGCCTCGTGCGCGAGGAACTGTTGAACTCACGCCTGACACGGGCCGAGGTGCGGCGGCAGCTGTGCCTGCTGGCCGACAGCGCGGCGGAGATGCCGGCGCAGGTCCGCAACGCGATGCCAGAGATCGACTGGCCAGGCTGGGCGGGGATCGGTCGCCGCTTGCGCAAAGGCCCTGGCGCCGACCTCGACGAGGCGCTGTGGTTCGCCGTCGAGTCGATGGTGCCGGCGACCCTGCTGTGGCTCAGGCTCCACCGCAGGGATCACGCCGCGCTGTTCCGCATGACGCTCTGACGGCCATGCCGCATCACCACCGCGTCGCGGGCTTGTTCAGCGCACGCCCAGCTTGGCCTTTTCTGCCACGGAGAAGTTGCTGAAATGGCCTTCGCGTGCCGCGGCCCGCCGGTTGGACGCGATGATGGCCTTGCTGCGCCCTGGAGGCACCGGTGCGCTGACCTGCTTGCTCAGGGATGTGCTGCCGCAGTGGGGGCAGGCGGGGGCGCCCCCGCCACGCACCAGCAGTTCGAAGCGCTGGCCGCAGCCATCGCACTGGAAGTCATACAGTGGCATGTCATGTCCTTGTCGTGTCGGGTGTGTCCGTGGCGTCGACCGTGCCGGCATGTGCTGACGTGGACCAAGCGGCGTAGCCGCCCACCAGATCGGCCACCTGCACGAAGCCGAAGTCGGCGAACATCTGCGCCCAGGTGCGGCTGGCCTGACCGTGGTGGCAGTAGATCACCACAGGGCGGTGCCGGTCGGTC
>DATKFT010000820.1:0-2041 GCA_035544335.1 Pseudorhodoferax sp. | reverse complement strand
AGACGGAACACGGTGTCGGCCGTGCTGCGGTCCAGGTTGCCGGTGGGCTCGTCGGCCAGCACGCAGGCCGGCTGGGTGACCAGGGCACGGGCAATGGCCACGCGCTGGCGTTCGCCCCCCGACAGTTCGGCCGGACGGTGCAGCATGCGTTCGCCCAGGCCCACGGCCGCCAGCATGCGTGCGGCGCGCTCCATGCACTCGGCCCTTTCGTCGCGGCGTATGCGCAGCGGCATGGCCACGTTGTCCTGGGCGCTGAATTCGGGCAGCAGATGGTGGAACTGGTAGATGAATCCCAGGTGCCTGTTGCGCAGCGCACCCTGCTTCTGGGCACTGAGTTCATGCAGGGGCTCGCCCTTGAGGGTGACGCTGCCGCTGGTGGGGGCATCCAGCCCGCCCAGCAGGTGCAGCAGCGTGCTCTTGCCCGAGCCCGAGGCGCCGACAATAGCCAGCGTCTCGCCCGCACGCACCTGCAGGTCGACCCCTGCCAGCACCTGCACGTTGAGCCGTCCTTCGGCGAAGCGCTTGGTCAGGCCGCGCGCATCGAGGACCACGGCGCCCTGCTGGGACACTTCGAAACCGGGCATCACATTCACTTCATTCATAGCGCAGCGCCTCGGCGGGGTTCACGCGGCTGGCGCGCCAGCTCGGGTAGATGGTGGCGACAAAGGCCAGGACCAGGGAGATCACGGCGATGGGCATGATGTCGCTGTACTGCGGATCGCTGGGCATCTTGCTGATCAGGTAGATGTCCTTGGGCAGGAAGTTGGCATGCAGCAGGCGCTCGATGGCCGGCACGATGACATCGATGTTGAAGGCAATGCCCAGGCCCAGCAGCAGGCCCGCGAAGGTGCCGATGACGCCCACCATGGCGCCCTGCACCATGAAGATTCCCATGATGCTGGACGGCGAGGCGCCCAGCGTGCGCAGGATGGCGATGTCGGCGCGCTTGTCGGTCACCGTCATCACCAGCGTGGACACGAGGTTGAACGCAGCCACGGCCACGATGAGCGTGAGGATGATGAACATCATGCGTTTTTCCAGCTGCACGGCCGCGAACCAGGTGCGGTTCTGCTGGGTCCAGTCGCGGATCAGCAGGCGGTCGGTGATGGTGTGGGCCAGTTCCATGGCCACGCGCGGTGCCTCATGCAGGTCCTTGAGCTTCAGGCGGATGCCAGTCGGCCCTTCCAGGCGGAACAGGCGCTGCGCGTCCTCGTAATGCATCATCACCAGGGCCGAGTCGTATTCGTAGTGGCCGGAGTCGAAGGTGCCGGCCACATGCATCTGCTTGAGGCGGGGCACCACGCCGGCCGGCGTGACCTGGCCGCCCGGGGCGATCAGCGTGACCATGTCGCCCTGGCGCACGCCCAGCGAGCGCGCCAGCTCCACGCCCAGCACCACGTTGAACTCGCCAGGCACCAGGCGCTGGAGCACCTCGGCATTGGTGGCGGCCACGTCGGTGACCTCCCCCTCGCGCGCCGGATCGATGCCGCGCACCAGCGTGCCCTTCATGTCCTCGCCGCGTGCCAGCAGCGCCTGGGCCGCGACGAAGGGTGCGGCGCCCAGCACGTCGGGGTTGGCGCGCGCCTCGCGCATGGTGCGCTCCAGATCGGGCAGCGCCGCACCCTGGGGCGCGAAGATCTCGATGTGCGAGACCACGCTGAGCATGCGGTCGCGCACTTCCTTCTGGAAGCCGTTCATCACGCTGAGCACGATGATCAGCGCCGCGACACCGAGGGCGATGCCCAGCATGGAGACGCCGGAGATGAACGAGATGAAGCCGTTGCGGCGCGTGGCGCGCCCGGCCCGGGTGTAGCGCCAGCCGACGGCCAGTTCGTAGGGAAATTGCATGGGCATGCATTGTGTCATCGCCCGCAGGCCCTGCATGGCGGCAGGCTTTGCCGTCGGCGTGTCAGCGCCGGTGCCGTCCGCGGTCCACGCGCGGCAGGGCGTCGTAGCGGCCCTCTGCCTCCAGCGTCAGCGCATGGCGCTGCAGCCTGGCCAGCAAGGTGTCGAATTGTTCAAGTTCCTCGTCGCTGAGCAC
>DATKFT010000819.1:0-2637 GCA_035544335.1 Pseudorhodoferax sp. | reverse complement strand
CGCCGCTGGTTGTCAGCAATCCCACCATCCTGCCTCAGCCTTACTACGCCACCACGGACGGAATGCAGCCCAGGGGCGCGACGGGCGTCGACTTCGGCCTGCGCACCGTGTTTTGAGCGGGCATAGGCCTGGTCCTTCGCGAACGCCGAACATGGCTGCAAGCGCAGTGCGGCCCAGAGACGCTGGACCGGGAGCCGGTGAGCGCCACCGCGACGATTCAGGGCCGATGGAGAAGTGGTGCCGCCGCCAGTGCGGCCCAAAAGCAGAAAACCCCTAAGTGAATGGATCACTTAGGGGTCTTGATGCCTGGCGGAAACGGAGGGATTCGAACCCTCGATGAGGCTCTACACCCCATACTCCCTTAGCAGGGGAGCACCTTCGGCCACTCGGTCACGTTTCCTAGAAAACCTGCGTATTATGACATGCTTTTGAGGCGAATCAGGCCGTAGCGGGCTGGTCCAGATCGAAAACACGGTGCAATGCGCGCACGGCGAGCTCCATGTACTTCTCGTCCAGCACCACGGAGGTCTTGATCTCGCTCGTGGAGATCATCTGGATGTTGATGCCCTCCTCGCTCAGGCAGCGGAACATCTTGCTGGCCACGCCCACATGGCTGCGCATGCCGATGCCCACGATGCTGACCTTGCAGATCTTCGCGTCGCCCACGACCTCTTGCGCGCCCAGGCCCGGCAGCACCTTGTCCTTGAGCAGATCCAGCGTGCGCGCGTATTCGTTGCGGTGCACCGTGAAGCTGAAGTCGGTCTTGCCGTCCTTGCTGACGTTCTGGATGATGACGTCGACCTCGATGTTGGCGTCGGCCACGGCACCCAGGATCTGGTAGGCGATGCCCGGCTTGTCCGGCACACCCAGGATGGAGATCTTGGCTTCGTCGCGGTTGAACGCGATGCCCGACACGATGGCTTGTTCCATTTGCTCGTCTTCCTCGAAAGTGATCAGCGTGCCCGACTTGGCTTCTTCTTCCAGGTCGATGTCCCAGGGCGTGAAGCTGGACAGCACGCGCAGCGGCACCTTGTACTTGCCGGCGAATTCCACGGAGCGGATCTGCAGGACCTTGGAGCCCATGGAGGCCATCTCCAGCATCTCCTCGAAGCTCACGGTCTGCAGCCGGCGCGCCTCGGGCACCACGCGTGGATCGGTCGTGTACACACCGTCCACATCGGTGTAGATCAGGCACTCCTGGGCCTTCAGTGCAGCGGCCACGGCCACGGCCGAGGTGTCGCTGCCGCCGCGGCCCAGCGTGGTGATGTTGTCGTCCTCGTCCACGCCCTGGAAGCCCGTGACGATGACGACCTTGCCCGCGTTCAGGTCGGCACGCACGCGCTCGTCCTCGATGGACTCGATGCGGGCCTTGGTGTAGGCGCTGTTGGTGCGGATCGGCACCTGCCAGCCGGCGTAGCTGACCGAGCCCATGCCTTCGGCCTGCAGCGCAATGGCCAGCAACGCGGACGAAGCCTGCTCGCCGGTCGCGGCCAGCATGTCCAGTTCGCGGTGGTAGGCGTTGGCGGGCTGGCTCGGGGCCAGCTCCTTGGCCAGGCCCAGCAGGCGGTTGGTCTCACCGCTCATGGCGCTGGGAACCACCACCATCTGGTGACCGGCGCGGGCCCACTTGGCCACGCGCTTGGCAACGTTGCGGATGCGCTCGGTCGAGCCCATCGACGTGCCGCCGTATTTATGAACGATGAGTGCCATGGATGAAAGCGGGTGGCGGCTTGTCCGGGCCCGGGAGCCCGCCTGCGCCCCCCTGCAGGTAGTCAACTCGAAAGCGCGGGATTGTACCAATCGAGCAACGCGCCACTGCGTCGCACGAAACCCGCGCCCACCTTGAGGTGCAGCCGGTGGCCGCGTGTGCGGCAGGCGTCGATCTGCGCCAGCAGCTCGGCCAGCTGCGCCGCGCTGGGCGCCGTGCCGTGCACCTCGGCCAGCCAATGGCGCAGCGCATTGGCCTGGCGCGCACGCGGCAGCGCCTGCAGGGCGGCGATGGCGGGCGGCATGCCGGTGGACTGCAGGTCCTGCAGGGCCAGGTCGCGCAGCAGGGACTGCGCCTCGGCCGCATGCGCGGCGCTGCGTGCAAAGGTCGTGCGAAAGGCAGGAAACAGCCGCTGCAGCACCGGCAGCAGTTCGGCGCGCATGCCGTTGCGCAGGTAGGCGGGGTCGGCATTGCTCGGGTCCTCGACCCACGCCGCGCCCTGGCCGGCAAGCCAGACGCGCAGTTCCGCGCCCGGCACCTGCAGCAAGGGCCGGTGAAAGCGCAGGCCGCCCTGCTCCCATTGCGCGGGCATCGCGGCCAGGCCCGGCAGACCGGCACCGCGCGACAGCGCAAGCACAATGGTCTCGACCTGGTCGTCCGCATGCTGGGCCAGCGCCACGTCGCGCGGACCGCCGTTCGCCCACGCGCGTGCGGCCACCTCGGCGATGGCCGTGTAGCGCGCGCGGCGCGCGGCGTCTTCGGGGCTCTGGCCGCGCGCATGGCGCGCCTGCACGTGGGCCACGGCCAGCAGCACGCCCAGCGCGGCGCAGGTCGCACGGCAATGGGCTTCGAAACCGTCGGCCGCGGCCTGCAAGCCATGGTGCACGTGCACGGCGTGCACCTGGCCGGGCCAGCGCGCTGCGCAGGCG
>DATKFT010000818.1:0-1954 GCA_035544335.1 Pseudorhodoferax sp. | reverse complement strand
CCCGCGCACCTGGCTGCGCCAGGTCTTCGTGCTCGGCCTGGGCATCTCCATCCTGTTTCTCGTGCTGCAGCCCACGCTGGCCTACTACGTCGGCCTGTCCGGCGTGCTGTATGGCCTGTTCGTGCTCGCGTTGTGGCCCGGTGTGCGCCGCGCCGATCCCATCGGCATCGCGGCGCTGTGCGCCATCGCGGCCTGGCTGGGCACGCAGCTGCTCTGGGGCCCGGCCCCGCGCGAGGTGGCCCTGATCGGCGGCGACATCATCGTGCAGGCCCATGTGTATGGCATCGCCTGCGCCATCGTCCTGCTCGCGGCCTCGGCGTGCAGGACCCGGCCGGCCCGATAAAATCGGCCTCCCCCCACCTGGCCGCGCCATCCGAAGCAGCGGCAGTCCCATGTCCCTGCTTTCTCACGAGCTCGAACTGCTCGCGCCGGCACGCGACGCCGACATCGGCATCGTGGCCATCGACCACGGCGCCGATGCGGTCTACATCGGCGGCCCCGGCTTCGGCGCGCGCGCCTCGGCCGGCAACAGCGTGCACGACATCGAGCGGCTGTGCCGCCACGCGCACCGGTTCAACAGCAAGATCTTCATCACGCTGAACACCATCCTGCGCGACGACGAACTCGACGGCGCGCGCCAGATGGCCTGGGACGTCTGGCACGCCGGCGCCGACGTGCTGATCGTGCAGGACATGGGCCTGCTGGAGCTCGACGGCATGCCGCCGATCCAGCTGCACGCCAGCACGCAGACCGACGTGCGCACGCCCGAGAAGGCGCGCTTCATGCAGGACGCCGGCTTCTCGCAGATCGTGCTGGCGCGCGAACTCACGCTGCCGCAGATCCGTGCGATCCACGAGGTGCTGGACCCCGCGCGCAGCCAGCTCGAGTTCTTCGTGCACGGCGCACTGTGCGTGGCCTACAGCGGCCAGTGCTACATCAGCCATGCCCACACGGGCCGCAGCGCCAACCGCGGCGACTGCTCGCAGGCCTGCCGCCTGCCCTACCAGGTGGTGGACAGCCAGAACCGCTTCGTCGCGCACGACAAGCATGTGCTGTCGATGAAGGACAACAACCAGTCGGCCAACATCGCCGCGCTGGTCGACGCGGGCATCCGCAGCTTCAAGATCGAAGGCCGCTACAAGGACATGGCCTACGTCAAGAACATCACGGCGCACTACCGCAAGCTCATCGACGAACTCATCGAGACGCGCGAGAACGATCCGGCCCACAGCCCGCTGGCCCGCGCATCGAGCGGGCGCACCACGTTCACGTTCACGCCCGACCCGGACCAGAACTTCAACCGCGAGTTCACCGACTACTTCGTCAACGGCCGCAAGGACGACATCGGCGCCTTCGACACGCCCAAGAACCCGGGCCGCGCGATCGGCTGGGTCACGCAGACCGGCCCGAACTGGGTGGAGATCGAGACCACGGACGCCGCCACGGTGCTGCACAACGGCGACGGCCTGTGCTACTACGACCTGCAGAAGGAGCTTGTGGGCCTGGCCGTCAACCGCGCCGAGCCGGCCAGCCCCACGCGGCTGGACCGCTGGCGCGTGTTCCCCAAGGACGCGCTGTCCGGGCTGCGCGACTTGCGCAAGGGCACGGAGATCAACCGCAACCGCGACATGGACTGGGTGCGCATGCTGGACAAGAAGTCCAGCGAACGCCGCATCGGTGTCTGGGTGCGCTTCGGGCAGACCGCGCAGGGCTTCGTGCTGCAGCTGACCGACGAGGATGGGCACCAGGCACAGGCCACGGCGCGCCATGCGCACGAGCTCGCCCGCGACGCCGAGCGCGGCCTGGCCAGCCTGCGCGAACACCTGGGCCGCTTCGGGGCC
This sequence comes from Pseudorhodoferax sp., assembly GCA_035544335.1. Taxonomy (GTDB): domain Bacteria; phylum Pseudomonadota; class Gammaproteobacteria; order Burkholderiales; family Burkholderiaceae_C; genus Pseudorhodoferax. The sequence continues at coordinate 113 of DATKFT010000818.1, read as the reverse complement.
ACCGACTTCGCGCCGCTGGACATCGCGATCGAGCTGGCCCAACCCTGGTTCGTGCAGGCCTCGCTCGTGAACCAGCTGCGCCGCGAGGCCTGCGAGCGGCTGGAGGCTGCGCG
>DATKFT010000817.1:0-2157 GCA_035544335.1 Pseudorhodoferax sp. | reverse complement strand
CTTGGCCAGCGTCAGCGTGCCCTTCATGATGGCCGAGTGGCCCGGAAAGGAGCAGAAGTAGCTGTAGGCCTCGCCGGCCTTGAGCTTGGCCACGTCGAAGCTGACCGAGGCGCTCTCGCCGCCGCCGATGATCTTGGTCGCGGCGATCACGCGTGCGTCGCCGGGCTTGAGGTAGTCGTTGGCCAGGCCGGCGGGAATGCCGTCGGCGGCCACGCCGGCCATGTCCGCGGTCTTGGCCAGCACCCAGTTGTGCCCCATGGCCGCCTTGGCCAGCTTGCCCGTGTGCTTGAGCGTCACCTTGAACTGCTTGCAGCTGGCCGGCACGGCCAGTGTGGCCTTGGTGAACTGCATGGCGTCGGTGCTGTCGATCTCGGCCTCGCAGGGGCCTGCGGCCAGTGCGGGGCCAGCCAGCACGCAGGCGGTGGCCAGCGTCAGGGTGCGGCCCAAGATCTTGCGTTGGATGGTCATGTCGTTGTCCTCTCGGGTTTGGAAGGGGGATGGGGCGAGACTAATACGTCCGCAGCCGGCGGGTCTTGACGTGGATCACGCCTTGAGCAGATCGAACAGCGTGCGCGCGACCACCTTGGTCGCGCGGCGCAGGTCCTCGAGCACGATGTGCTCGTCGGCGCGCTTGGCGTTCGACTCGAGCACCGTGCGCGGACCTGCGCCGTAGATCACGGCCGGGATGCCGCGCTCGCTGAACAGCCGTGCATCGGTGTACAGCGGCGTGCCCGAGGCCTTCACGGGTTCGCCGAACAGGGCCGTCGCATGGCTGCACAGCGACTCGACCAGCGGCGCATTGCCGGCCAGCGGCTTCATGGCATGGGCCATCAGCAGGCGCTTGATCTCCACCGAGATGCCGGCCTGCCCAACGGCTGCCTGTTCGATCAGCTTGCGCAGGCGTGCTTCCACGGCCACCGGATCTTCCTCCGGGATCATGCGGCGGTCCACCTTGAGCACGACCTTGCCGGGCACCACGTTGGTGTTGGTGCCGCCCATGATCTGGCCCACGTTGATGTAGCCGTGGTTGATGCCTTCGACCGCACTCTGGGTCTTGCGCAGCTCGCCGTTCTCGGCGTACAGCGCGGTCAGGATGCGGTTGGCGGCCTGCAGCGCGTCCACCGCGGTCTCGGGCACGGCCGCATGGCCCATCTTGCCGTGCACCGTCACCTCCATCTGCAGGCAGCCGTTGTGCGCGGTCACGACCTGGTAGCTGAAGCCCGCCGCGATCTCGAGGTCCGGCTTGGTCAGGCCCTTCTCGAGCAGCCAGGCCGGGCCCAGTTCGCCGCCGAATTCCTCGTCGTAGGTGAACAGCAGGTCCACGCCGCCGGCCAGCGGCACGCCAGCCGCTTCCAGCGCACGCGTGGCAAAGCTGAAGGTCGAGAAGTCGCACTTGCTGACGGCTGCCGCGCGGCCGTAGAGCTTGCCGTCCACGACCTCGCCGCCATAGGGCTCGTGCGTCCAGCCTTCGCCGGGCGGCACCACGTCGCCGTGGGCATTGAGCGCCACGATTCTTCCACCCTGGCCGTAGCGCCGCTGCACCACGAGGTTGGTGATGGACTGCAGGCCATGGGCCTGCACGGTCGCGGCCGGCACCTCGTGCGCCTGGGCCTCGAAGCCGAAGTCCTTGAGCAATGCAGCCGTGCGCTGGGCGTGCGGCGTGTTGTTGCCGGGCGGCGTGTCGGTCGGCACCTGCACCAGGGCCTGCAGGAAGCGCACCTGCTCGTCGAAGTGCGCGTCGACCCAGCGGTCCAATGCGTCGTAGGTGGTGTTCGTCGTGGTCATGCTTGTTCGCTCGCGAGTTGGGTCAGGAGGGTCTGGAACGCGCGCACGCTGAGTTCCATGTCGTGGTTGGTGGTCGATTCCAGCGGGTTGTGACTGATGCCGGCGTTCTCGCCGCGCACGAACAGCATGGCCTGGGGCATGATTTCGTGCAGCTTCATGGCATCGTGGCCGGCACCGCTGGGCATGCGGTACAGCGGCAGGCCCTGGGCCTGCACCGCGGCCTCCCAGCGCTGCTGCCAGGCCGCAGCGCTGGGCGCGGCCGAGGCGCGCATGGTCTGCTCGACCTGGTGGTGCACGCCGCGGCGCTCGCAGATGGCCTGCAGCTCGGCCAGCACGTCGCGCTCGCAGGCATCGCGCGCTGCATTGGTCGTG
>DATKFT010000816.1:0-10564 GCA_035544335.1 Pseudorhodoferax sp. | reverse complement strand
GGGAGTTTCCGGCAGGTGGAGGCGTCGCCGCATGGCTCCAGGGTTCGCTGGGGGAAGATTCTTGAGCAGGGGTTTCTTGTGCGGGAGTTTCGTCGCCCCGTGAGGGGGTGCGGAAAGGGCGACCTGAGCCGTGACGCGGTGCGCGCCGAAGCCGTGTACGCGGTGCGCCATGGCCAGCTGGCCGGCGAAGTCTGAGCGATCACTACGCCCCGTGATGAAACCGCCTTCGGGCGGTTTTTTCTTTGCCGCCCCCTGGGGCAGGCGCACTCCGGGGTGTGCAAGGCGCTGCAGACGTCAACGCCCCTATCCCGCAGCGGATGGGCGCAGCATGGAGCAACGGTGCAGAGTCTGAGGCTGTCGCTGCTGGACTGGAGGGCGTACCTGGAGATGGTGCTGGCGTCAGGGATCGCCGGAGATGGCGGCTCTCTTTTCCATGAAAAAACCGCCCGAAGGCGGTTTCATCGTTAGGCTTGGGAGCGCTCAGGCATGGCCACGGCCCGCTGGCTGTGGCGCACTGTGTACGCGGCTTCTGCGCGCGTTGCGTCGCGGCCCTGTGCAAAGAATGGCAGGCTGGCTGCCGATGGCGCCCACGCGGCGACGGTTCGCTCCAATGCGGAGCAGCGGGTGCGTGAGGAGGGAGAAGATGGCCGTGGACTCTTACGCGGCCCACGTTTACGGCACTTTCGCATGCAGGACCACTCTGTAGTTTTTCGTCGTGAGCGATCTTGTCGACGTGCCGCCGTGAGATTCGGCGTTGCCTGGCCAGGCGATCCCGTCTGGTTGCAAAACCAGCGGAATCACAGATTATAGCATCAGTCCGGTTTGGCCCCCGAAGCCTTGACCACCTTGGCCCATTTGGCGGTCTCGCTCTGCACCAGGGCCGTCAGCGCCTCGGGTGTCCCGGGGTGGGGGTCCAGGCCCATGGTGGCGAGCTTTTCCTTGACGTCGGGCAGCGCCAGCACACGCGCCACCTCCTGGTTGATGCGCATCTGTACCTCGCGTGGCATGCCGGCGGGGCCGAACAGGGCGAACCAGGACGTCGCCTCGAAGCCGGGCAAGCCCGCCTCGGCGATGGTCGGGATGTCCGGCGCGGCGGACGAGCGCTGTGCGCTGGTCACGCCCAGGGCCTTGAGTTCGCCCGACTTCACGAGCGGCAGCGCCGAAGGCATGTTGTCGAAGATCATCGCGATGCGCCCGCCCAGCAGGTCCGGGATCGCCTGGGCGCGGCCCTTGTAGGGCACATGCTGCATCTTCACGCCGGCCAGCGTGTTGAACAGCTCGCCCGACAGGTGGATCGAGGTGCCGCTGCCCGAGGAGCCGAAGGCCAGCGGCTCGCGCTTGGCCAGCGCCACGAGTTCCTGCACGTTGTTGGCCGGCACCGACTTGTTGACGACGAGCAGGTTGGGCGTGGAGGCCAGGAAGCTGATCGGTGTGAAGTCCTTGAGGTTGTTGTACGGCATCTTGTCGTACAGCGCGGCATTGATGGCGTGCGTGCCCACGGTGCCCAGCACCAGCGTGGCGCCGTCCGGTGGGCTCTTGGCCACGAGGTCGGCGCCGATGTTGCCGCCCGCACCGGGCTTGTTGTCCACGGTGATGGGCTGGCCCAGCGCAGCCCATTTGTCGGCCAGCACGCGGGCCAGCGTGTCTGGCGCGCCGCCGGGCGTGAAGGTGACGACGATGCGGACCGGCTTGTTCGGCCAGGCCGCGGGCTGCGCGGTGGCGGGCAGGGCGCAGGCCAGCGCGGCGAGCAGGGCGGTGGACAGCAGCAGTCGGCGTGGGGCAATCGGCATGGCGGGGTGTCTCCTTGTTGTAGGCCAGGTCACCAGCGTAAGCAGCGTGCGCCGCGCGCGTGAGCGGGTTTTACCGGCCCATCTCCCTGATCTCCTGGATCTCCCGGGCCAGCTGCCGCGCCGTGCCGCGCCGTGCCGCTTGCCAGCGTGCTGCCCAGGGCGCCAGCGCCGTCGGGCAAGACCGCTGCGGTCGAGGTGGGCGGCATCGCAGTGCGCTCGGGCGGGGCGGCCGGGCTTGCAGCAGCAAAGCCGGCGCCGCGCACTCCGGCATATCCCTGGCTTTCGCGGCAGGCAGCCTGCCTACACTGACGCTCCCACCCGACTGCCAAGGATGCCCATGCCCGCCTTTGCTCGATTGACCGCCATCGCCCTGTGCTGCGCCTGCCTGACGGCCGCCCAGGCCGACACGCTCAAGAAGGTTGCCGACAGCAACAAGATCACCGTGGCCTACCGCGAATCTTCCGTGCCGTTCAGCTACCTGGCCGGATCGACCAAGGCCGTGGGCTTTGCGGTCGACCTCACCGACGCCATCGTCGATGCGGTCAAGAAGAAGCTGAACAAGCCCAACCTGGAGGTGGCTTCCATGGCCGTGACCTCGCAGAACCGCATTCCGCTGCTGACCAATGGCACGATCGACCTCGAATGCGGCTCCACCACGAACAACACCGCGCGCGGCAAGGACGTGGTGTTCGCGATCAACCATTTCTACACGGGCACGCGGCTGCTCGCGAAGAAGTCCTCCGGCATCCGCAACTACGCCGACCTGGCGGGCAAGACGGTGGCCTCCACCACCGGCACGACGAACGCGCAGGTCATCCGCAAGTACAACCAGGACAACAACCTGGGCATGACCGTGATCCTGGGCAAGGACCACGACGATTCGCTGCTGCTGGTCGAGAGCGACCGTGCCGTGGCCTTCGCGATGGACGACATCCTGCTGTTTGGCCTGAAGGCCAATTCCAAGACGCCGGACCAGCTGGAGGTTGTCGGCGACTCGCTGCAGGTGGAGCCCTATGCCTGCATGCTGCGCAAGGACGACCCGGCCTTCAAGGCGCTGGTCGACGGCGTGATCGGCGACGCGATGAAGTCCGGCGAGTTCGAGCGCCTGTACACCAAGTGGTTCATGGCGCCCATCCCGCCGCGCGGGATCAACCTCAATCTGCCGATGGCGCCGCAGCTGCGCGACAATCTGAAGGAGCTGAGCGACAAGCCAGCCATGTAGGCCCCGTGCGCGGGACCTGCGCCTGCTTCCCCCCGATGATGTCCCGCCGCCTTCTTTGCTGCCCTCCTGTTTGCGCTCTGGCCCTGGCCATGTGGGCGCAGTCGGCGTCGGCGCAGGCGCCGCCCGCCTTCTACATGGTGCAGCGCATCGACGAGATGCTGGTCGGCGTCGACACCATCGCGCTCGATGTGGTGGACCGCGACCATGTCGCAGGCACCTACTTCCTCGTGCATGCGCTGCGGCCGCTGCCGCTGGTCGGCTATGCCAACTACGTCGTCGACTGCCGGGAGCCGCTGCGCATCGCGATCCAGAACGCGGTCATGCCCTCGGGCCGGCTCGAACCCGACCAGCCGTTCGTGCAGCCGCCGCGCCGCAGCGGGCGCACCGACCTCGCGAAACTGGCGTTCGAGCCTCCCCATGTGCTGGACGGCACGGCTTTCGTGGCCGCGTTCACCTGCCAGGCCAGCGGTGCCCCGGGGCGCGCCGCGCAGATCGCGGCCGAGCTGGCCGCCCGCGGCGGGCCACCCGACCGCCGCAGCCTGCACTGCCACATGCAGCCCGATTCGGGCCAGCCCGCGCGCCGCGTCGAGGTGCGCTACAGCGCCGCCGAGAATGCCGTCGCCGTCAATGGCCAGTGGCTCAGCTCGGGCTTCCTGTCGGGAGACGAGGTCGTGTTCGGCGCGGGCGCCCAGTGGCGCGTGAACACGCGCGAGCGCCGCGTGCGCCTCGTGCGCGACGACGGCCGGCAGCTGTTCGAAGGCGATTGCAGCACGCAGCCCGAGCCCGCGGTGCCCGCGCGGTGAGCATGCCGGGACGGATTTCCGTGCGCTCCATGGCCTGCTGGCCGGAAAGCCGTCCGAGTGCCCGCGGCCGTGGCCTGCGCGCCGGGGGGCGGGGGAGTGTCGACATGCTTGGCACAGTGCGTGCTCGCAAGCCGTGTCTGCCATTGCCCGTCGTGCGCCTGCTCATGCTGCCCGTCCTGTTCCTCTCCGCCGCCTTGCTTTGCTGTGCCAGCGCGGCCGCAGCGCAGCCCATCGACACGCTCAAACGCATTGCCGACACGGGCACCATCAACCTGGGCCACCGGGAATCCTCGGTCCCGTTCTCCTACTACGACAACCGGCGCCAGGTCGTTGGCTACTCGCACGAGCTCATGCTCAAGGCGCTGGACGCGGTCAAGATCGAGCTCAAACTGCCCGCGTTGACGCTCAAGCTCGTGCCGGTCACGCCGCAGAACCGGCTGGCGCTCGTGCAGAACGGTGCGGTCGACATCGAATGCGGCTCGACCACGCACAACCGCGAGCGCGCGCGGCAGGTCGCCTTCTCGGTGTCCATCTTCAAGATCGGCACGCGGCTCATGACCGCGCGCGACTCGGGCATCCGCGACTTCCCCGACCTGGCGGGCAAGCGCGTGGTGGTCACGGCGGCCACGACCTCGGAGCGGCTGCTGCGCCTGTTCAACGAAGGCATCGGCCGCAAGTTCACCATCGTCGTCGCCAAGGACCATGGCGAATCGTTCGCCTTGCTGGAGACCGGCCGCGTCGATGCCTTCATGATGGACGACGCGCTGCTGTACGGCGAGCGCGCCAAGGCGCACGAGCCCGAGCGCTGGGTGGTCGTGGGCTCGCCGATGTCCTCCGAGGTCTACGGCTGCATGATGCGCAGCGGCGACCGCGAGCTCAAGCGCATCGTCGATGCGGCGCTGACGCAGCTGATGCAGTCCGGCGAGGCCATGCGCGTCTACACCAAGTGGTTCGAGCGGCCGATTCCGCCGCGCGGCCTGAACCTGAACTGGCCTGTCTCGCCGGACCTCGTGGAGCTGTACCGCCTGCCCAACGACCGGCCGGTCGACTGAAGCGGTGCCGGATTCGCAGCACCGTTTCCGCGCCGCCAGGCGCCTGCTGGCCGCTGTCGCGGCGCTGGCGCTGATGGGCGTGTGCGCCGTGCTGTCCTACCAGCACGGTGAGCAGGCGGGCATGGTGCAGTTGCAAAGCGAAGCCAACCACCGGCTCGACCTCTTCGCTTCGGCGGTCGAGGGCATGGTCAAGCGCTCCGAGCATGTGCCCGCCACGATCCAGCTGCACCCGGACATCGTGGCGCTGTTGCGCGGTCCGTCCTCGCCGGCCCGCGTGGCCGCGGCCAGTGCTTACCTGCGCCGGCTCAATGCGCACGTGGGCAGCCTGGCGGCGTTCACGCTGGACGTGCGCGGCGTGGTCGTGGCGTCCAGCAACGACAGCTACCCCGACGACAGCATGCTGGGCACCGACGTCTCGTTCCGGCCCTACTTCCTGGAGGCCTTGTCGGGCCGCGTGGGCCGGCACTTCGCGATCGGCGTGGACGGGCGGCTGCCGGGCTACTTCGTCTCGCATCCGATCCGCGACGGCGCGCAGGTGGTCGGCGTGGCCGCGATCAAGATCAGCCTGGAACCGATCGACCAGACCTGGGCCATGGTCGGCGCGCCCGCGTTGCTGGCCGATGCGAACCGCATCGTGATCCACAGCTCGCACCTGCCCTGGCGCTACACCGCGTTGGCGCCGCTCACGCTGGAGCAGCGCGTGGACATGCAGCTCACGCGGCTCTACAACGACATGCAGATCCAGCAGTTTCCGCTGGTGCCGCGGCTGGACCACCAGGTGGAGCGCCAGCGCATCGACGAGCAGCTCGTGCTGACGCGGCCGCTGGACGGCATGGACTGGCGCGTCATGCTGTTCCTGGACCTCAAGGATGTCCGCCATGCCGCGGTGGTGCAGGGCGCGATGTCGGCCGTCGCCGCGGCCTTCGTGGTGCTGCTCGTGCTCGTGCTCTCGCAGGCGCGCCGCATCCAGCGCCAGCGCGGCGAGTCGCGCCGCATCCTGGAGAGCGCCAACGCCGAGCTCGAGTCCAAGGTCGAAGCCCGCACCCAGGACCTGACCGAGGCCAACAACCTGCTCAAGCGCGAGGTGTGCGAGCGCGAGCAGGCCGAGCAGTCGCTGCGCGCGGCGCAGAACGAACTCGTGCAGACCGCCAAGATGGCCGTGCTGGGCCAGCTGGCGGCCGGCATCACGCACGAGCTCACGCAGCCGCTCGGCGCGATCCGCACGCTGTCGGGCAATGCCGAGGAGTTCCTGCGCCGCGGGCAGATGGACCCGCTCGCCGGCAACCTGCAGATCATCGCGCGGCTGTCCGATCAGATGGGCAACATCATCCAGCCGCTCAAGGCCTTCGCGCGCAAGTCCGACGCCGTGCATGGCGTCACCGACATCGGTCAGACCTTCAGCAACGCGCTGTTCCTGTACGGCCTGCGCCTGCGCAAGATGAAGGTCGAGGTCGTCAACGGCTGCGGGCCCGGAACGGTCTTCGCCTGGTGCGATGCCAACCGGCTCGAGCAGGTGCTGATCAACCTGATCGGCAATGCGCTGGACGCCATGGCCGCCGTGCCTTCGCCCCGGCTCGTGCTGCGCGCGGGCAGCTTCGAGCGCATGAACGGGGCCCGGCGCTGGACCTGGATCGACGTCGAGGACAACGGCAGCGGCCTGTCGCCCAAGGCGCGGGACCAGCTGTTCGAACCCTTTTTCACAACCAAAGCGCCTGGCGCCGGGCTGGGCCTGGGCCTGGTGATCTCGCGCGACATCGTGCGCGGCTTCGGCGGCGAGATCATGGTGTCCGACCGCCAGGGCGGCGGCACCTGTTTTCGCTTGCAGATTCCGGCCGAAGGCCCATCCATACCATGACGCACTCCGACCTTTCTGTCCTGATCGTGGAGGACGATCCCCACGTGCAGCTGGGCTGCGTGCAGGCCATGCAACTGGCGGGCATCGCGGTGCGCGCGGTCGCCTCGGCCGAAGAGGCGTCGCCGATCATTTCGCCCGGGTTTGCCGGCGTGGTGGTGACCGACATGCGGCTGCCGGGCCAGGACGGCCTGGAGCTGGTGCGCTGGTGCCACCAGCGCGACGCCGACATACCGGTCATCATGATCACGGGCCACGGCGACGTGGGCCTGGCCGTGGAGGCCATGCGCAGCGGGGCCTACGACTTCATCCCCAAGCCGTTCTCGCCCGAGGTGCTGCTCGAGGTGGTGCGCCGCGCACTCGAAAAACGCGCGCTGACGCTGGAGGTCCTCGCGCTGCGCAAGTCCCTGGCCAGCCGTGCCGGCCTGGAGAGCCAGCTGATCGGCACCTCGCCGCAGATGCAGCGCGTGCGCCACCTGATCGCCGAGGTGGCCGCCTCGCCCGTGGACGTGCTGGTCCATGGCGAGACGGGCACCGGCAAGGAGGTCGTGGCGCAGGCGCTGCACACGCATTCCACGCGCCGCAGCAGCCCCTTCGTCGCGCTCAACTGCGGCGGTATGCCCGACGCGCTGCTGGACAGCGAGCTGTTCGGCCACGAGTCCGGCGCGTTCACGGGCGCGCAGAAGCGGCGCATCGGCAAGATCGAGCATGCCCACCAGGGCACGCTGTTCCTGGACGAGCTGGAGTCCATGCCCATGGGCATGCAGATCAAGCTGCTGCGCGTGCTGCAGGAGCGGCGCATCGAGCGGCTGGGTTCCAACGAAGGCATGCAGGTGGACGTGCGCGTGGTGGCTGCGACCAAGGAGAACCTGCTGCAGCGCGCCAAGGAGGGGAGCTTTCGGGCCGACCTGTACTACCGCCTCAACGTCGTGGCGATCGAGCTGCCCGCGCTGCGCGAGCGGCGCGAGGACATCCCGCTGCTCATGGAGCATTTCCTGCTGCTGGGCGCGAGCCGCTACGGCAGGCCGCAGCCCGCGGTGACCAAGGAGCAGCTGCGCGCCCTGATGGCACACGACTGGCCCGGCAACGTGCGCGAGCTGCGCAACGTGGCCGACTGCCTGGTGCTGGGCATCCCCAGCGGGGTGCTGGGTGCGGCCGACGCCGCCGTGGCGCCACCCAGCGTGCCGGAGGCCTCGCTGACCGAGATGGTCGATGCCTACGAGCGCGACCTCATCGCCGCCGAGCTGAGCCGCAACCAGGGCAACGTGGCCCACAGCGCGCGCGCGCTGCGCGTTCCGAAGACCACGCTCAGCGACAAGATCCGCAAGCACGGCCTGGCCTGAACTTCGCAGGCCGGCTGCCAGATGCGACAAAGCGCGGCCCGGGCCGCGCTTTGTCAGCAGAGCGTCGCGCGGCTTACTTGCGCGTGACGGCGGCCCGGATGGTGGCCGGTGCACCCGAGGTGAGGTCGCCGGCCTTCACGTTGCGAAAGGCGTTCTCGGCGTCGGCACCGGCCGTGGCCAGCTCGGTCAGCTTGGTGACCAGCTGGTCATAGGCAGCGGCGTCGGCAGCGCGCAGGCGCAAGGTGATCAGGCCGTCGGACGCGATGCTGTTGACCGAGTTGCCACCGGTCACGTCCGTGATCACATAGCTGCCGGCCGGCAGGCCGGCCTTCTGGATCAGGATGACCGTGCGACCCGCGGCATGCAAGGCGCTCGTGCGGCCGTAGTTGCCGCTGCTGTGGCCGCCCGGGCCCTGGAAGCTGATGTCCACGGTGCCCGTCTGCTGGGCTGCGGCGCTCAGGCAGAGCAGGCTCAGGCCCACCAGGCTGGCGAGCGAAGCGAAGGCTTTCTTCATCATGTCGTTGCTCCCTTGTTCTTAGCGGTTGACTTCGCGGGTGCGGGCGCCGATCGGGCCGGCCGAGGGCTCGACGACGCTGCCGTCGGCGGCATGGAAGCCCGAGACCAGCAGCGCGGCCGTCAGCACGCGGTGCATGCGCGTGACTTCCAGTGCCGGGTCACCGCGCGTGCCCCATTCCCAGAACGCGTGGCCACCGGCGCCAGCGGCGTTCGAAGCCAGGCTGAAGTTGTAGGTCGGAATGCCGGTGTTGGCGGGCACGTTGTCGTTCAGGCTGCTGGAACCGGTGCTGACCGTGAGGGACGTCGACACGCCGGTGGCGATGCCCGATTGCAGGCCTGCGTGGATGGCAGCGTTGTTCGGGTCCTGCAGCGTGAATGCCGGGCGCAGACCGTACCAGACCTGTTCCATCGTGACCGCCTGCGGGCTGCCGTCGGCGACACCGCGGCGCGCGTTCTCGGCCTTGACCGCGGCTTCGAACTTCGGACGGATGACGTCGCGGATCTCGTTGAGCACCTCGGTCGTGGGCGAGCGCATGTCGACTTCGATCGAGCAGCTCGGCACCACGTCGCTGCCTGCCGCCGGGTCGACGCAGCTCGCGCGTCCCACGGTGTAGGTCGTGCGCGGCGCGTTCGGGCGCAGCTCGGACGGCGACTTGACATCGGCGATGCTTGCGATCGCAGCGGCCATGGCCTCGGCGGCGCTGGCCGGATTGCTGCCCGGCGAGACCGGCGCCTTGTATTTCATCTCGTAGCGGTAGCTGCCCAGGAAGTTGACGGCGCCGCCGCCTTCCAGGCCGAAGTAGGACACGAAGTTCAGCGGGTTGGAGCCCGTGCCCAGGTCCTGCTCGAAGCCGAACAGCTGCTTCATGCCGGCCAGGTTGCCCTTGCCTTCTTCACCGGCCGTGCCGCAGATCCAGACGTCGTAGACGGGCTTGATCTTGTGCTTCTTCATGGCGGCTGCCAGCACGAAGGCGTTGGAGGTCGAGCTCATCATGTCGCCGTAGCCCGGCACATAGATGCGCACGCCACCGTTGGCGGCTGCCGTCTCGGCGTTCGTGAACCACTTGCTCGCGATGGCGTAGTTCGCGTCCTCGACGATGCGGCCGCTGGCGGTGAAGGCGAGCTCGTCGGGAATCGCGGCGAGTTGCGCCGTGGTCTCGACGACCGCCTGCGAGAACGGCTGGAGCTTGAAGTGGTTGAACGGGTCGCTGGCCGGCGGCAGCGTCTCGGGGTTGACCACGTCGGAGTGGCCCTCGACGAGCACCTTGGGGTATTGGCCCTTGTAGTGCTGGGCGCCTGCACGGCCTGCGTACGAGCCCTTGATCACCACGCAGGTGTTGTAGACGGGCAGGCCGTCCACGATGTTCACGTCCGTGTTGGCCATGTGGCCGTCGGCGCGCGTCATGATCTCGTCGGGAGCGAAACCCCACTCTTGCGCCATGCGGCGATGGACCTCGACGGCCCGCACATGCTCTTCGCGCGAAGGTGCCGGGATGCGCGTCAGCTCCAGGAACTGGTGCCAGCGGGCCTTGGCCGCCTCCGGGGTGCGCTGCTCGTTGAGCAAGGCGGCGATCTGCGGGTCGGCGGCGATCTTGGCCGCGGCGGTCACGACTTCCGGGGGGATCGTTGCCGTGTTGGGAGCCGGTGCGGGTGGTGGTGGCGGTGGCGTTGCAGGGGTGTCGTCATCGCTGCCGCCGCAGGCCGTCATGGCCACCGCGGTCGCCATGACCAGCAGCCTCAGGTTCTTCAGTTTGTCCATGTGTTCTCCCGTGTCATCATGAGCTGTAAGTGAGAGGCGGACATGCCTCTGCAGCGTTGCCGTGCGTCTGTTGCACAGACCGGCCTTCTTTGCAAGGCGCATGCCAATGCCCGCAGCAGGGCGGCTGGCTGCATACCGCCCTGGGGGCCGCCTGTGGCCAGCGTGCTGGCGTGCGTGGTTTGTGCCTGCGGTGCGACGGAAATCCGGCGCCCCAGGCGTTCTTTGCA
>DATKFT010000815.1:0-10947 GCA_035544335.1 Pseudorhodoferax sp. | reverse complement strand
CTTGAAGATCACGCGCTCGCGGATGGCGTCGTCGCCGCGGTCCACCTGCATCGCGAGGCCCTCGCGGTACAGCACCTCGTTGTCGAGCCAGGTGCGGCGCAAGGCCAGCAGCTCCTCGGTGTTCGGCGCGCGCCCGCGCGAGGCCGTGAACAGGTCGCGCGCCTCGTCGTCGACATCCTGCGTCACGATGATGGTGCGCGGGTCCTCGGCGCGCCCGACGATGACATGGTCGACCGCGAACAGCAGGCCGCCGAGCAGCACGAAATGCAGCAGGGGCTCGCGCCACCAGCGCGGGCGTGGCGCATCGCCATCCGAGACGGCAGCCTTGGCGGCGCGCAGCCGGTTCGGTTTGGAGGAAGACATGGCAAAACCTTGGGAATTCGAAACTGCGGGCGGTCCCGGCCGCCCTGCATGGCAAAGGCGCCGCGCGGCCTCGGCCGCGCGGCGCCCAGGAACCGGCATGGCCGGTACCAGGAGCGGCTTACTTGACGCCGGCGACCTGGGTGGAGCCCGTGACCTCGACGAAGATCGGGTTGCTGTAGAACCACAGGTCAGACCAGGCGGCCACGTCGTAGGCCACGTACCTCTGGCCGTTGCGGGTCGGCAGGTGCGCCGGGCAGCCGTCGATCGTGCTGCCGGTGTAGGTCGCACCGTTGGACGGCACATTGATGCCCGCGACCATGCAGGGAATCATGAGCTTGGACGTATCGCCCGCGTTGGTGTAGAGGTCGGCCAGCGGGTTGCCGTTGGCGTCGGTCTCGTAGGGCACGCTGGGCGGCAGGTTGGAGCCGCGCAGGCGCAGGTACTGCGAGGCGTTGACCGCCGTCACGCGAAAGCTCATGGCCTTGTACTCGCCCTCGGCGCCCAGCGACTTCCAGGTGGCGTTGTTGAAGGTGCGCAGCACGGCGGCCGAGGTGTTCTTGGCCGCGGCCGGCACGTTGGCCATCGACGGGTTCAGCAACCAGTCGTTGGGCCACTGGCCCGCGTAGTTGGCCGCGCCGGGCTGGCGGTAGCCCGTGACCAGGCCGCGGACCACGTCGACCTGCGCGAGCTCGGGCTTGTTCAGCGGCTGGTTGATGCCGACCTGGGCCAGCGAGGGGTTGTTGAAGCTGTACGGCGCGTAGTTGCTGCCCACCGGGTCGCGCACGACCACGGCCACGACGAGCTCGGCACCCGGGCGCACCACGAGCTTCTCGCCCATGGTGGCGCAGCCCGTGACGTCGGTGTCGGTGTTGCTCTGCGCGGCCTTGAGCGCCAGCGCTTCGACGGCCGCCTCGCTGCGTGCGGCCGGGCCCGGGTAGGACACGCAGGCGACGAACGCCAGGCGGTCGATCAGCTGGCCGGTGGCGACAAAGCTGTTGCCGCTGCGGATGCCGTCCACGATGGCCTGCGGGCGCAGCTTGGTGTCGCTGCCCTTGCGCACCATCACGAAGTCGCGCTGGTACTCGCCGGGGTAGAAGTCCTGCGTGGAGCGGCGGTCGTCGGGGCCGAACATGCCGCGGTTGTGCCAGTCGGAGCTGCCGAAGAACCACCAGTTGCGGCCTTCGCCGAGCAGCGCGTCCCACACGCCGCCGATCTGGGCGGCATAGACGCCCGTGCCGCCATAGGTCGTACCGCCCACGGAGTCCACGCGCACGCCGCCGATGCTGTTGCGGCTGGGCGAGTACTCGCCACGGTTGTCCGAGGCATGGTGGCCCGGCTGCGACTCGAAGCCCACGGCCACGGTCGGCGCGGCGTTGTTGAAGTTGCGCAGATGCTCGATGTTGAAGCCGTTGTTGCCGTCCGGGTTGAACGGGCCGGCCCGCTCCAGGTGGGCCGGCACGTAGTAGCTCTGCTGCGGATGGTTCAGCGCCAGCCACTTCATGCCTTCGACGGCCTTGTTGTGGCCGCGCTCGCCCACGCCCGTGCTGCCCGAGGGCATCAGCTTCTGGGCTTCGATGTTCCAGCTCGGGTCGGCGCTGTTCAGGCTGCCCGGCACCGCGCAGTTCCAGTTGTTGCCGGCACTGCCGCCCGAGACCGTGTTGCCGCGGCTGCGGTCGCTGTCGTTGCGGTCGAAGCAGTACTCCCACCAGGCCATCGCCGTGGCGTTGCCCAGCGGCGTGTAGCCGGCCGAGGTCGGCAGGCGCGCGTTGTCCAGCGTGTTGGGCATCTGGCCCGTGATCACCGAGACCGAGACATGTTCATGGCCCGGTGCGACCGATTCCACGCCGACGAACAGCGGGCGGTTCAGGTAGGCCGACAGGTACTCCAGCTGCGGGTACTGGTACTCCTGGATGGCCTGCCAGCGCCACATGTTCTGGCTCGGCGAAGAGCCCGAGACCGTGCCCTTGGGCTGCACGGGCGGGTTGGTGTTCTGCCAGCTCGTGGTGGGTCCCTGGATCGCGCCGGAGGCCGAGCGCACCAGTGGATAGGCGGGCGTGGCGAGGCTGGCGTCTTCGGCCAGCGTGCAGTTGCGGTTGCCGCTGCCGCCGTGGCCGGCCTGGACGAACCAGTCCAGGCCCCAGGGCGTGTCGGCCTTGTCGGTCGACTTCTTCACCAGCTTCTGCATCGAGATCGAACCGTCCGAGCAGGTGGTGTGGTTGTGGAAGTCGCCGGTCACGTAGGTGCCGGCAGGCTTGGCCGCTTGCGCGGCAGGCGCCATGGCCATCGAGGCCAGAACCGCGACCGCGGCGAGCGCGACGGGGTTCTTCGAGAACACATGCTTCATAAGACTCCTTGGTTGCTTTCGGATGCCTGGCCAACGCGCCGCGGCCCTCGCGTCGCTGCGCCGGCAAGACCGCGGGCGATGCTAGGCACGGGTCGTGACTCCAGCGTGACGTGCGGATGTCACATGAAGCGCGCGTAGTCCACGTTGAGGTTGGCCTGCACCACGCCGCCGTGCTCGAAGGTCAGCACCATGGGGAAGGTGCGCGCGACCTCCAGCGGAAACTGCAGGCCCGTGAGCCGGAGGTAGCTCGCGTTCTCGCGCAGGTGTGTTTCCTCGCCTTCGGGAATCGTGAAATCGACGCCGGGCCGGGCGAGCACGCCGCCGATCTCTGCGCCCTCGGCGACCATGGTCTTCACGCCGACCAGGCGGTCGGTGCGCGTGACCTGGTCGAACACCATCGAGACCACGACCGAGGTCGCGCCCGGCCGCGTCGCGCGGCACCAGGGGTGCGTGATGCGCAGGTTGTCGGCGAAGTACTCGCAGGCGCGCGCGGACGGCAGGGCCAGCGCGGCGCCGAACGCCAGGCCGGCGCGCAGCGCGGCGCGCCGGTGGATCAATGGATGCATGGCAACTCCTAGGAATGCGGTGGACAGATCGCGCCGGGCATGGGCCCCGGCGCGCGGGCGCGCTGAGCTTAGGCAGCGCCGGTGAAAGCGCGATGACGCCTGCGCGCCGCAGGCCGGCGACCGTCACGACGGTGTCTTGATCCGAACCTAGAGTCCGACCGCGTCTGCGATTGCGCAGACAGCGGCGCCCTGGCGCCGCCCTTCACATCCACCCATGCACTAGGAGGTTTTCGATGCAGTTCCTTCCCGCGGCCGGCCTGGCCCTGTCCCTGTTCGCCGCCGCGCCCGCGATGGCCGCGCCGCTCGTGATCGACTTCGAGACCGCACCGAGCTACGACTCGATCGGCAACCACTACGCCGACAAGGGCGTGAGCTTCGGCGGCGGCGTGCTCGGCCTGCAGAACGACGAACTGGGTCCGTACTTCTCCAACGCCCCCTCCGCCAAGGGCGTGATGTTCACGTTCGGCGACGACGCCACGATGAACGTGGCCGATGGTTTCTCCGACGCCATCAGCTTCTGGTACTCGTCGACCGCTGCCGCGTTCAATGCCGTCAACATCTGGAGCGGCCTGAACGGCACGGGCACGCTGCTGGCCTCGTTCGACCTGCTGGGCAACGCCCAGAACGGCTGCGACGACACCGCCTGGTGCCACTTCGACCAGCTCTCGGCCAGCTTCGCCGGCGTGGCCTATTCGCTGAGCTTCAACGGCGACCCCAGCATCGCCTTCGACAACATCGCATTGGGCAGCAACGACGTGCCCGAGCCGGCCAGCATGCTGCTGGTGTCCCTGGGCCTGGCCGGCCTGGCGGCCAGCAAGCGCCGCCGCAGGTAAAGGCCTGCTGTGCCTGCCAGGCCGCGGGCCTGCAGGCGCGGCACCCGTCCGCGCCAGGCGGCCCCACCCGGGTGCCGCCTGTGCGCATTGGCACTGCGGCCACCCGCCTTGTTTTGAAAGACACCGGCACGATGCGCGAACTCATCGGACTGTTCCCCACGCCCTTCATGCGCGTGCCCGCGGCACTGGACGCCGCATTGGTCGCCGGCCTGGTCGAGCACTTCGGCCAGGCCGGTGGCAAGGCGGCGATCGGCAACAACGCCTCGGCCCGGCTCTCGCACACCGCGATGCTGCAACCCGGCGACAGCCCGCTGCTCGTGGCGGCCGCGTGTGCGATCACGCCGCACCTGGCCGACTTCGGCCAGCAGATGTTCGGCGAGCAGCTGGGCTGGTCGCTCAAGGAGATGTGGGTCAACCTGCTGGAGACCGGTGGACGCCAGGCCATGCACAACCACGCCAACAGCTTCATCTCCGGCGTGGTCTACCTGACGCCCACGCATCCCGATGCGCGCACGGTGTTCCTGAAGTCGCCGGGTGGGCACGACTTCGCGTTCAAGAACGACCACGCCGACGTGGCCACCACGCCCTACAGCGCCGACAAATGGATCAGCCCGCAGCCCGCGCCGGGCGACCTCGTGCTGTTCCCGAGCTACCTCATGCACGCGGTGCCGACCAACCCGGGCGAGCGCCGCATCACGATGGCGCTGAACGCCATCCCGACCCGACTGGATTCATGGGGCTACAAGATCTCCTTCGGCGGCTGACGCCGCCGCCGCGGCCGGCCGCCGTGCCGGCCCTGATGCTGGCCTCGGGCTTCGCCGGCCTGGGCTACCAGATCGTCTGGACGCAGCAGAGCGCGCTGTGGCTGGGCCACGAGACGGCCGGCGTGCTCGCGGTGGTCACCGCCTTCTTCGGCGGCCTGGGCGCGGGCGCGCTGCTGCTGGGCTCGCGCATCGCGGCCAGCGCGCGGCCGGGCCGCTGGTACGCGCTCTGCGAGCTCGTGATCGGCCTGTGGAGCCTGCTGCTGGCCACGGCGATGGCGCCGGTCGGCCAGGGCCTGCTGGGGCTCATCGGCGCCCAGCCCTCGGCCGCCTGGCAATGGACCGTGGCCTTCGGCGGCAGCTTCGTGCTGCTGCTGCCTGCCACCGCGGCCATGGGGGCCACGCTGCCGGCCATGGAGCGCGCGCTGTCGCGGCACGCCCAGGCCACGCAGAGCGGCGCCATCGCCGCGCTGTACGCGGGCAACACCTTCGGCGCCGTGGTCGGCGTGCTGGCCTGCGCGTTCTGGCTGGTGCCCACCTACGGCCTGGCCCGCACCGCGCTGCTCTGCGCGCTGCTCAACGGGCTCTGCGCGCTGGCCGCGCTCGCGCTGTTCGACCGTGCCGGACCGGCCCCCCCCACCGCTGACCCCGCGGCCCCCCCTTCCGCTCCCGCGCACGCACGCAGCCTGCCGCTGCTGCTGGCGGCCACCGGCCTGCTGGGCATCGCCTACGAGGTGCTCTTGGTGCGCGTGCTGAGCCAGGTGGCCGAGAACACCGTCTACACCTTCGCACTGCTGCTGGCCATCTACCTGGTCGGCAGCGCGGCCGGCGCCGCGTTCTACGGCCGCCGCCTGGCGAGCCGCACCGATGCCGCTGCGCTGCAGGGCCGGCTGCTCGCGCTGCTGGCGCTGGCCTGCCTGGTCGGCAGCGCCAGCCTGTGGGGCGCATCCGCGCTCAAGGCCCATGTACTGGCCCTGCTGGGGCCCGGCATGCCGGCCGCGCTGGCGGCCGAAGCCGTGCTGGCCGCTGCGGCGTTTCTGCCGCCCACGCTGCTGATGGGCGCGCTGTTCAGCCACCTCGCGACGCAGGCGCGCGCGGCCGGCATCGGCTTCGCGCGCGCGCTGGGACTCAACACGCTGGCCGCCGCTGCGGCGCCGCTGCTGTTCGGCGTGCTGCTGCTGCCCGCACTCGGGTCCAAGGCCACGCTGCTGGGCGTGGCAGCGGCCTACCTGCTGCTGGCCTGGGCCTGCGCCCCGGCCGGCCAGCGGCGGCCCGGCGCAGTGCTGGCCAGCGGCGCCGCCGCCGTGCTGGCGGTGGCGCTGCTCGCACCGCCGCTGGTGCTCGTGCAGCTGCCGCCGGACGGCCGCCTGCTGAGCTACCGCGAAGGCGCCATGGCCGCGGTCAGCGTCGTGCAGGAGGCCGACGGCACGCGCCGGCTGCGCATCAACAACCGCCAGCAGGAAGGCAGCAACGCCGCCTGGTCGGCCGATGCGCGCCAGGCCCTGGTGCCGCTGCTGCTGCATCCCGCACCCCGGCGCGCGCTGTTCCTGGGGCTGGGCACGGGCACCACGGCGGCCGCCGCGACGCTGGACCCCGCGCTGCAGGTGCAGGCGGTCGAGCTCCTGCCCGAGGTCATTGAGGCCGCCTCCTGGTTCGGAACGCCGGAGCCCGGCGTGGGCGAGCGGCTGCAGGTGCTCGCGGCCGACGCGCGGCGCTTCGTGCGCGCAGGCAGCGCGCACTACGACCTCATCGTCTCCGACAACTTCCACCCGGCCCGCAGCGGCTCGGCCGCGCTGTACACCGTGGAGCACTTCAGGGCCGTGCGCGCCCGCCTGGCCGAAGGCGGGCTGTTCTGCCAATGGTTGCCGCTGCACCAGCTCGACGCGCCCACGCTGCGCAGCATCGTGCAGGCCTTCCTCGTGGCCTTTCCGGGCGCGGGCGCGGTGCTGGCGACCCACAGCCTGGAGACGCCCGTGCTGGGCCTGGTCGGCCATGCCGGCGCCAGGCGCTTCGACCTCGCGCAGCTGCAGGCGCGTGCGCAGCAGGCCAGCCATTGGCGCAATGGCCCGCAGACGCTGGGGCTGGGCGATGCCTACGCCGTGCTCGGCACGCTGGTGGCGGGACCGCAGGCGCTCGCACGCCTGGCCGCAGGTGCGCCGGCCAACACCGACGACCACCCCATCGTGGCCTATCTGGCGCCCCGGGCGACCTACGCGCCGCAGCCGCCGCCGCGCGACCGGCTGGCGGCGCTGCTGGCCGGGCTTTCCTTGCAGCCCGATGAACTCGTCGATGCCGCACCGGCCGAAGGCCGGCGGCTGGCCGCCTACTGGGCGGCGCGCACGCGCTTCCTGGCGGCGGGACGCGACGTGCAAGCCAGCGCCGATGTGCGGCGCATGCTGGCCCAGGTGCAGCAGCCGCTGCTCGAGGTGCTGCACACGAGCGCCGATTTCCGCCCGGCCTACGAGCCGCTGCTGCAGATGGCGCTGGCACTGGCCCGCAGCGATGTGCCGGCGGCGCGGGCCCTGCTGGCCGAACTGGCACGGCTGCAGCCGGCCTGGCCCGAGGCCGGCGAGGCCTTGCGCAGGCTGGCCGCCGACCGGCCCTGAACGCTCACTGCGGCGTGAAGCCGCTGTCCTTGATGATCTTGGCCCAGACCTTGGCATAGGCCTGCTCGCGGCTGGCCAGCTGCTGCTGCGGCATGTAACCCACGGTCAAGCCCATGGCCGTGAGCTTGTCGCGGACATCAGGCAGCGCGATGACCTTGGCCACGGCGGCCGAGAAGCGGTCGATGGCGGCCTGCGGCGTGCCGGCCGGCGCGAAGATGCCGTAGTAGGGCACGTCCTCGAAGCCTGCGACGCCCAGCTCCGAGAAGGTGGGCACGTCGGGCATCGCCGCCTGGCGCGCGTTGCCCAGCACGCCGATCACGCGGATCTTGCCGGCCTTGTGGTTTTCGATGAAGTCCGGGATGGAGCCGATGCCCGCGGCGATCTGGTTGCCCAGCATGTCGCCGATCATGGGCGCGCTGCCCCGGTAGGGCGCGGCCTGCAGGTCCAGCTTGTACTTGTCGGCCAGGATCTTGACCAGGAACTCGGGCACCGAGGCCGGCGCGGGCACGCCGATGGTGCCGCGCCCGCCCTGGCCGCGCAGCCAGTTCAGGTACTCGGGCATGGACTTGGCCGGCGTGCCGCCCGATACGGCCAGCGCGTTCACGAAGGTCGCGAAACCGGCCACCGCCACGAAGTCCTTGGCCGGATCGAAGCCGGGGTGCTTGGTCACGAGCGGCAGGATGGAGATGCTGTGGTCGTGCGTGAGAAAGAAGGTCGTGCCGTCCGGCGCGGCCGCCTTGAGCGCGTTGGCCGCGATCTGGCCGCCCGCACCGGCGCGGTTCTCCACGATCACGTTCTGGCCCAGCTCGCCCTGCAGCTTCTCGGCCAGGGTGCGCGCGATCACGTCGGTGCCGCCGCCGGCTGGAAAACCGACCAGCAGGCGCACGACCGAGGTCTGTGCCTGGGCGACGAGGCTGGCGCCCAGCAGGGCGCCCACGGCCAAGGCCTGGGTCAGCCGGCGGGCCGTGCGGGTCAGGGAATTGCGAAACATGGGGGTGGTCTCCTGTGGCCTGGCAAAAAACGCAGGAACGATACCAGAGCCCCTGGGGGCTTCCGTCCCGCTCCTACAGGCTTGGCTGCAGCCGTGCGGCACACTCGGGCATCCAAGGTCTTCGGAGATCCGCGACATGCAAATTCATGTGAACACGACTGGGCTGAGCAACAAGGAAACGCTGGACCGCTGGGCCAGCCAGCACCTGCAGGAAGAACTGGCGCGCTTTCGGCACGACATCACGCGCGTCGAGATGCATTTGTCCGACGAGAACGGCGACAAGGCCGGCGGCAAGCGCTGCACGCTGGAGGCCCGGCTCGCGCACCACCAGCCGCTGGCCGTGCGCCACGACGGCGACAACCAGGATCTGGCCGTGCGTGGCGCGGCCGACAAGCTCAAGCGTCTGGTGGAAAGCACGGTGGAACGCGGCCGCGACAACAACCACCGCGAGCGCGACTCCATCCGCAAGGACGGCATGCCCGGCGATACGGAACCCACACTGTGAGCCGCCAGACCAAGTCCGAGACCGACCTGGCCTGGAAGGGCGGGTTGTGCAGCCTCATCGGCCTGGCGATCCTGCTGGGCCCGCGCTTCATGGGGCCCTCGGGCCTGCGCGACACGATCGCGCAGTCGGGCGTGGTGGGCTGGTTCGCGCTCGTGCTGGGCCTGGCCTTCATCGGCCAGTGGGCCTGGCAGCGCCGCGCGCGGCGCTGAACCGGGCGCCGCCGGGCGCCATCAGACAGCTACGCGGCGGCCTGTGCCGTCTGATGCACCACGCCGCTGGCGCTGCGGCGCAGGCCCAGCCGCTCGGGCCGCAGGTACTCTTCAAGGTAGACGTCGAAGGGCATGGTGTCGCTCGCTTCGATCTGCTTTTGCGCCTCGATGGACGCGGCCGAGGCCTGCACGAAGCGCTGCTGCAGCGCGGGCGGGAACGCCAGTGCGAGCAGCTGCGCACGCGTGTCCTGCGAGCGCTGCAGCGCAAAGCGCGTGAAGCTGCCGCTGTGCTGCTGCGTGACCTGGGCCAGCACGCGCGCCGAAGGCAAGGTGTCGGGTGCCAGCAGCGCGGCGCGCGCGGCCTGCACGGCCTGGGCATGCAGCTGGCCGCCGAGTTCGGCATCCATCGCCTGGGCGATGGGCATGCATTCGTCGATGAGCTGCAGCGCCCAGGCGCTCAGCTCGCGCTCGCGGCCGTTCTGCTCGAGCATGAGGCCGGGTTCGCGGCCACGCGCGGCCACGCGGTGCTGGTTGCGTGCCAGGCCGGCGATCTCCTGCGGCGTGTCGGGCGGGCTGTCGCTGAGCAGGCAGTGCAGCAGGAACACGTCCAGAAAGCGCATGGTCGAGGCCGCGATGCCCAGTGGCTCGAACGGGTCCAGGTCCATGAGCCGCACCTCGATGTATTCCACACCACGCTCGCGCAGCGCATGCAGCGGCCGCTCGCCGGGGCGGATCACGCGCTTGGGCCGGATCGTGCCGTAGAACTCGTTCTCGATCTGCAGCAGGCTGGTGGCCAGCTGGTTGTAGTCGCCACCCGGGTTGCGCACGCCCACGGCCTCGTAGGGCGGATAGGGCCGCGTGAGCGCGTCCTGCAGCGAGGCGCCGTAGCCGTCCAGGCTGTTGTAGCTCACGGCCAGCGAGGACTGGGCATCGCTCTGGTAGCCCAGCCGGCCCATGCGCAGCGAGGTCGCGTACGGCAGTGCCATGCTGTGCTCGCCGAGCGGCTGCAGCGCATGCTCGCGCCCCTGCACGAAGCTCGCACAGACGGCCGGCGAGGCGCCGAACAGCACCAGCGGCAGGAAGGCGTGGCGCCGGAAATTGCGGATCAGCCCGAAGTAGGCCGCACTGTCGATGCCGGGCATCGACCAGTTGTAGTGGATGCCCGAGATGGTCTGCATGCGCCGGCCGTAGCGGTGGCCCAGCCCCATGCGGTAGACGCTCTTGGCGCGGCCCACGTTGGACGCGCCATAGCGGCCGATCGGGATGGTCTCGTCGGTCGGCAGGCCGCAGGGCATGCTGGAGACCCAGAGCATCTCCTCGCCCTGCTCGCGCAGCACGCGGTAGACGTACTGGTGCACCTCGCGCAGTTCCGCAAGGCAGCTCTCGGCGTCGCCGTGCACGCCCGTGATGAGCTCCAACTGCGATTCGCTGAAGTCGGTGGTGATGTGGGCATGCGTCAATGCCGAGCCGAGCGCGGACGGGTGCGGCGTCAGCGCCAGGCCGGCATCCGGCGTGGCACGCAGGCTCTCCTTCTCGAGCCCGCGGCGGATGCCGCGCAGCTGCGCGGCCGTGAGTGCGCCCGCGCGCTCCTGGAGGGGCGTGCTGGCATGCAAGGTCGTTGTGGCCATTGTTGTTTCAAGCCCCGAATCTGTGTGGGGCCGGAAGGTATCACAGGCCGGCAAGCCCTGCAGGGCAGGGTTTGACGCCCCCTCGCTCAGCGCGCCGCGCGCTCTGTGGCGCGGCCGATCTCGAGCCGGCCCTGCTCCGAG
>DATKFT010000814.1:0-2298 GCA_035544335.1 Pseudorhodoferax sp. | reverse complement strand
CTCGCTGGGGCTGGATGAAAACGGCTGCCCGGTCATCGTCGAATACAAGCGCCACAGCAACGAGAACGTGATCAACCAGGGCCTGTTCTACCTGGACTGGCTGCTGGACCACAAAGCCGAGTTCCGCTGGCTGGTGATGGAGAAGCTGGGCCGCGAGGTGGCCGACAGCGTGGAATGGGCGGGCACGCGGCTGCTGTGCATCGCGGCGGACTTCACGCGCTACGACCAGCATGCCGTGCAGCAGATCCCGCGCAACATCGAGCTGATCCGCTACAAGCAGTTCGGCGACGACCTGCTGCTGCTGGAGCTGGTCAACACGCAGAGCGTGGTCGACGGCGGCAGCCCGGCTGGCGCAGGCACGTCGGCCGAGCAGCCGGAGGCTGTATCTCAGGGTGGGCGCCGCTCTGTGGGCAAGGACAAGAGCCTTGCGGAGCAACTGGATGCGGCGTCGGAGAGCACGCGCCAGCTGTACGCTGATCTGCGCTCCTTCGTCTTCGCGCAGGGCGACGACGTGAACGAGAAGCCGCTCAAGCTTTACACGGCCTTCCGCAAGCTGCGCAACTTCACCACGGTGGTGGTGCAGGCCAACCGCCTGCTGGTCTACCTGAAGCTCGATCCGGCCACGGTGGCGCTCGAAGAAGGGTTCAGCCGCGACGTGAGCACGATCGGCCACTGGGGCACGGGCAACGTGGAGCTGTGGCTGCGCACGGCCGCCGACCTGGAGCGGGCCAAGCCGCTCATTGAGCGTGCGTACCAGGAAGGCTGAAACCCACCTGGCCTTGCCAAATTCTGCCAATCTCTGCACACTGCACCTTATGAGCACGATGAACATTTCCTTGCCGGACACCCTCAAGGACTTCGTGGATGCGCAAGTGGGTGCGCGTGGCTTCGGCACCAGCAGCGAGTACGTGCGCGAACTGATCCGCCGTGACCAGGACCGGGTGCGCTTGCGCGAATTGCTGCTGGCCGGCGCTGCGTCGCAGCCCGGCGAACCCGCCACGGCCGCCTACTTCGAGGCGCTGCGCGCACGGGCCAGCGGCGCGGGCAAGGTCCGCCGGGCCGGCCGGTGAAGCCCAAGCCCGTCGTGCCGCGGGAAGCCGCGCTGCGCGATGTAGAAGAAGCGCTGGACTGGTACCTTCAGGAGGGAGGCGTGCAGGTCGCCGTGGGTTTCGTCGATGCGCTGGAGCGCGCCTATACCCACATCGGTCGCCAGCCGGCCACCGGCTCGCCGCCCTACGCGCATGAACTCAACCTGCCCGGACTGCGCTTCTGGGCTGTTGGGCGCTTCCCGCATCTGGTGTTCTACGTCGAGCGCGAAACCCATGTCGATGTGTGGCGCGTGTTGTCCAGCGAGCGCGACCTGCCAGCCTGGCTGCACGAGCCCTCCAACCCCGGGAGAGACTGGCCGTGATTCTTGAACGCAGACGTCGCCCTTTCGACAACGATCGTCGCCTCATGAGCAACACCCGGCCGCCTGGCTCGTGCACACCCACATGAACCTGCACCAGGAACACCACTTCGAGCGCGAGATCTGCGCCCACCTCGCAGCCCACGGCTGGCTGCATGCTGAGGGCGACGCGGCGCTGTTCGACCGCGCGCACGGCCTGTTCCTGCCTGACCTGCTGGCCTGGGTGCAGGCCACGCAGCCCGAGAGCTGGCAGCGCCTGACCAAGACGCACGGCGCCGCCCTGCCCCAGGTGCTGGCCGAGCGCGTGCGCAAGAACCTTAACGAACGCGGCACGCTGGACGTGCTGCGCCGCGGCGTGGAGATGCTGGGGCTGCGCGAGCCGCTGGAGCTGGCCCAGTTCAAGCCGGCACTGGCCATCAACCCGGCCACGCAGGCGCGTTACGCCGCCAACCGGTTGCGCGTGGTGCGGCAGGTGGCGCACTCACCCAACAACCCGGGCGACGAGCTGGATCTGGTGCTGTTCCTCAACGGCGTGGCCGTGGCGACGGCCGAGCTCAAGAGCAACTTCACGCAGAGCGTGCAAGACGCCGTGGACCAGTACCGCTTTGACCGCCACCCTGCGCCCAAGACCGCGAAAGGTGGCGTGCCGGAGCCGCTGCTCGGCTTTCCAGGCGGCGCGTTGGTGCACTTCGCCGTGAGCCAGAGCGAGGTGATGATGACCACCCGGCTGGCTGGCGCGGCGACGCAGTTCCTGCCCTTCAACCGCGGCAACGCGGGCGGTGCCGGCAACGCACCCAACCCGGCCGGCTTTGCCACTGCCTACCTGTGGGAAGATGTGTGGGCGCGCGAGAGCTGGCTCGACATCCTGCACCGCTACCTGATCTGCAAGC
>DATKFT010000813.1:0-5443 GCA_035544335.1 Pseudorhodoferax sp. | reverse complement strand
ACCAGCCCACCGGGCTGTACGCGCCGACCGCGCGCTTCGGCGATCCGGACGGCTTCGCGCGTTTCGTCGCCCAGGCCCAGGCCCAGGGCCTGGGCGTGCTGCTGGACTGGGTGCCCGCGCATTTCCCCACGGACGCCCACGGCCTGGCCCGCTTCGACGGCACGGCGCTGTACGAGCACGCCGACCCGCGCGAGGGCTGGCACCACGACTGGAACACGCTGATCTACAACTTCGGCCGCGCCGAGGTGCGCAGCTTCCTGGTCGCCAACGCGCTGTACTGGGTCGAGCGCTACGGCGTGGACGGCCTGCGCGTGGACGCGGTGGCCTCCATGCTGTACCGCGACTACAGCCGCAAGGACGGCGAATGGATCCCGAACCGGCACGGCGGCCGCGAGAACCTGGAGGCCATCGCGCTGCTCCAGCGCATGAACGAAGTGCTGGGCGCCGAGCGGCCGCAGGCCATCACGCTGGCCGAGGAATCGACCTCGTTCCCGGGCGTCTCGCGCCCGACCTCGGCGGGCGGCCTGGGCTTTCACTACAAGTGGAACATGGGCTGGATGCACGACACGCTGCGCTACTTCGCGCGCGATCCGCTGCACCGGCGCCACCACCACCAGGAGCTGACCTTCAGCATGGTGTATGCGTACAGCGAGCAGTTCGTGCTGCCCTTCTCGCACGACGAGGTGGTGCATGGCAAGGGCTCGCTGCTCACGCGCATGCCGGGCGACCGCTGGCAGCAGTTCGCCAACCTGCGCGCCTGCTACGGCTACATGTGGGGCCACCCGGGCAAGAAGCTCTTGTTCATGGGCTGCGAGTTCGCGCAGGCGCGCGAATGGAACCACGAGGCGAGCCTGGACTGGCATCTGCTCGCCGACGGCCTGCATGCCGGCGTGCAGCGCCTCGTGCGCGACCTCAACGGCCTGCTGCGCACGCATCCGGCCCTGCACGCGCGCGACAGCGAGCCCGCGGGCTTCGAGTGGCTGGAGGCGGACGATGCGCGGCACAGCGTGCTCGCGTTCGCGCGCCATGGCCGCGCACCGGGCCAGACCCTGCTCGTGGTGTGCAACCTCACGCCCGTGGTGCGGCACGGCTGGCGCCTGGGCGTGCCGCAGGCGGGCCGCTGGCACGAGCGGCTCAACACCGACTCGGTGCACTACGGCGGCAGCAACGCAGGCACACCGCTGGGCGTGGCGGCCACCGAGCCCATTGCAGCGCATGGCCGCGCGCAGTCCGTGCTGCTCACGCTGCCGCCGCTGGCCACCGTGTTCCTGGAGTGGACGCCATGAGGACGCCCGCACCGGCAGCCGCAGACGCTGCGACCCACCCGCCCGAGGACATGGCATGAAGGCCAGCAGCATCCAGCCACTGCAGGCGGGCCAGCCCTGGCCGCTGGGCGCCAGCTTCGACGGCAAGGGCGTGAACTTCGCGTTCGTCTCGGAGCACGCCCAGGCCCTGGAGCTGTGCCTGTACGACCCGACCGGCCGGCAGGAGATCGCGCGCACCGCGCTGCCCGGCCACACCCACGACGTCTGGCATGGCTACCTGCCCGGTGCGCTGCCGGGCCTGGTCTACGGCCTGCGCGCGCACGGCCCCTGGCAGCCCGAACAAGGCCACCGCTTCAACCCGTTCAAGCTGCTGCTCGACCCGTACGCGCGCGAGATCGTGGGCAGCTTCGTCTGGCGCGACGAGCAGTTCGGCGCCGACCCGCGCCATGGTCTGCACATGGCGCAGTCCGACAACGCCCAGCATGCGCTCAAGGCCCGCGTGGTGCACGACCGCCACGACTGGGGCGCCGACGAGCCCCCGCGCACGCCGCTGGCCGACACCGTGCTCTACGAGCTGCACGTCAAGGGCTTCTCGGCCCGCAATCCCGCCGTGCCCGAGACGCTGCGCGGCAGCTATGCGGGCCTGGGCCATCCGGCCTCCATCGCACACCTGCGCGGCCTGGGCATCACGGCGGTCTGCCTGCTGCCCGTGCACTACGCGCTGGACGAGCAGCGGCTCGTGCGCATGGGCCTGTCCAACTACTGGGGCTACAACACGCTGGGCTTTTTCTGCCCTTCGCCACGCCTGGCCAGTGCGCGGGAGGCCGCGGCCCAGCGCGCCGAGTTCCGCGCCATGGTGGCCGCGCTGCACGCGGCCGGCATCGAGGTGCTGCTGGACGTGGTCTACAACCACACGGCCGAGACCGACGAGACCGGCCCCACGCTGTCGTTCCGCGGGCTGGACAACGCGCTGTACTACCGGCTGCCGCCCGAGCACCAGGCGCTGTACGAGAACCACACGGGCTGCGGCAACACGCTGGACATCCGCGCGCCGCGCGTGCTGCAGCTCGTGATGGACAGCCTGCGCCACTGGGTCACGGACATGCACGTGGACGGTTTCCGCTTCGACCTGGCCAGCGTGCTGGGCCGCGGCGACCAGGGCTTCGAGCGCCAGGCGGCGTTCTTCGCGGCCGTGGCGCAGGACCCCGTGCTCGCGCGCGTGAAGCTGATCGCCGAGCCCTGGGACATCGGCCCTGGCGGCTACCAGGTCGGCAACTTTCCACAGGGCTGGCTCGAATGGAACGACAAGTTCCGCGACAGCATGCGCGGCTTCTGGACGCAGGCCGCGGCCGGCCGGCCGGCCGCCGGCCGTGGCGAGTTCGCGCTGCGCCTGTGCGGCTCGTCCGACCTGTTCCAGCCGCGTGGCCGCACGCCTGGCGAATCGGTCAACTACGTGGTCTCGCACGACGGCTTCACGCTGGCCGACCTCGTCGCCTACGACGAGCGCCACAACCAGGCCAACGGCGAGAACAACCGCGACGGCCATGGCCACAACCTGAGCTTCAACTGCGGCGCCGAGGGCCCCAGCGACGAGCCGCAGGTGCTGGCACTGCGCGGCCGGCTGCAGCGCGCGCTGCTGGCCACGACCCTGCTGTCCCAGGGCACGCCCATGCTGGCGGCCGGCGACGAGCTCGGCCACAGCCAGGGCGGCAACAACAACGCCTATTGCCAGGACAACACCACGGGCTGGATCGCCTGGCCACAGGCCGACAGCGCGCTGATCGCCTTCACCACGCGCGTGCTGAGCCTGCGCCGCGAGGCGCTGCCGTTCGGCACGGGCTGGTACAGCGGCCTGTCGGACCCGCTGGGCCTGCACGACCTGGCCTGGCTGGAGCCCGACGGCACGCTGCTGGGCGGCGATGCCTGGCAGGACGCCGGCCGGCGCGTGCTGGGCTGCCTGATCGGCAAGCCCGGGCGCGCGCGTGCGCCGCTGCTGCTGCTCGTCAATGGCGGCCGGGACGATGCCGACTTCCGGCTGCCCGAGGGCGTCTGGCGCGGCCTGCTCGACACCACGGACCCCACGGGCCACTCGCACTGGTATGCCCAGGGCGGGCAGGCCTACCCCTTGCCCGCGCTGAGCCTGTCGCTGCTGGCGGCCGAGGGGGCCGACATTCCATGACGCACACCCTGCGACCGCGTTCGCGCTGACTCCCCATGCGACTGCCCCGCGCCAGCGGCATCTTGCTGCACCCCACCTCGCTGCCCGGCCCGCATGGCGCCGGCGACCTCGGCCCTGCCGCCTACCACTTCGTCGACTGGCTGCACGGCGCCGGCCAGAAGCTCTGGCAGATCCTGCCGCTGGGCGGCGTCGGCCCCGGGCACTCGCCCTACATGAGCCCCTCGGCCTTCGCCGGCAACGTGCTGCTGATCGACCTGGCCGCACTCGCGGACCAGGGCTGGCTGCCCGCCACGGCACTGGTCCACCCACCGGCCTTCGATGCGCTGCGCATCGATTTCGCAACCATGGTGCCCTGGCGCATGGAACTGCTGGCCCAGGCCGCGCAGGCCTTCGCCAGCGATGCCACACCTGCCCAGCGCAGCGCGCACGAGGCCTTCTGCGCCGAGCACGCGGCCTGGCTGGAGGACTACGCGCTGTTCATGGCGCTCAGCGAAGCCCACCCCGGCTGCGGCTGGGCCGACTGGCCGCCCGCGCTCGCGCGCCGCGCGCCCGGCGCGCTGGCCGAGGCCGCGGCGCAGCATGCCGAACGCCTCGCGTTCTGGCGCTTCGTGCAATGGCAGTTCTTCGTGCAATGGCGCCAGCTCAAGGCCTATGCCAATGCCAAGGGCGTCTCCATCGTCGGCGACGCGCCCATCTTCATCGCGCCGCAGAGCGCCGAGGTCTGGGCCCGGCAGGACCTGTTCGAGCTCGAGCCCGATGGCCGTCTGAGCGTGGTGGCCGGCGTGCCGCCGGACTACTTCAGCGCCACGGGTCAGCGCTGGGGCAACCCGCTGTACCGCTGGAGCGCGCATGCGGCCGAAGGCTACGCCTGGTGGACGGCGCGCATCCGCCACACCTTCGCGCTCGTGGACATCGTGCGCATCGACCATTTCCGCGGCTTCGCGGCGCACTGGGAGATTCCGGCCAGCGAGCCCACGGCGATCCATGGCCGCTGGGTGAGCGGCCCGGGCCTGGCGCTGTTCGAGGCCATCGCCGCGGCGCTGGGCCCGCTGCCCATCATCGCGGAGGACCTGGGGCTCATCACGCCCGATGTGGACGCGCTGCGCCGCGCCGCCGGCCTGCCCGGCATGCGGGTGCTGCAGTTCGCGTTCGACGGCAAGGCCGAGAACCCCTACCTGCCCCACCATTTCGATGCCGCCACGGTGGTCTACACGGGCACGCACGACAACGACACCACGCGCGGCTGGTGGTCCACGGCCAGCGCGGCCGAGCGTGCGCAGGCCGCGGCTTACATGGGCCAGGACGTGGAGCCGGTCACGCCGCAGATCCACTGGGCGCTGATGCGCCTGGCCTGGTCCAGCGTGGCCGACACGGCGATCGCGCCGCTGCAGGACGTGCTGGGCCTGTCCAGCGCGCACCGCATGAACCTGCCCGGCGAGGGCGACGGCCACTGGGCCTGGCGCTTCGGCTGGGACATGGTGCAGCCCGAACATGCCCAAAGGCTGGCGGCGCTGACGCGGCTGTACGGGCGCGGCTGAGCGGCGCCCCCCCGTTCGCAAGATGCGCATCCATCGGCATGCGGACCTGATCCGCATGGTGCTGGCCTTGGGCAGCGTCCGGGCCTGGGGCCTTGCGTGCGGCGCCAGCGAGGTCCGCGGCGCCTGCCCGAAGGTGCGGCGCAACGCCATGCCTGCAGACATGGCGACCTCGGCGTGGGACCGGGCGCATCCCAGCGGGACGGGCTGGCCGCGCCTGGCGGACGCTGCCACGGCGCAGCCAGCCCCCCCGATCAAGGCGTGGACGCCTGCGCGCCACGGACCGGCAGCGCAAGCAAGGCCCGCACGAGGTCGGCCTGGCGCTCGACCTCGACCTTGGCCATCACGCTGTGCAGCTGCGTGCGCACCGTCGCGAGCGCCGTGCCATGGCGCTGTGCGATCTCCTTGAGACTGGCCCCGGCGGCGACCTGCACGGCCACGCGCGCTTCGGCGGGCGTCAGGTC
>DATKFT010000812.1:0-9413 GCA_035544335.1 Pseudorhodoferax sp. | reverse complement strand
CCTGCCGTCCTTCTTCACCGGCTCCTTGATCGCCCGGTTCGGTGTGCTACGCATCATGCTCACGGGGGTGGTGCTGTTCATCGGGCACATCCTGATGACGCTGACCGGCACGGGCTTTCCGTCCTTTGCCAGTGCGTTGGTTCTGCTGGGCATCGGCTGGAACTTCATGTACGTCGGCGGCACCACGCTGCTGACCAGCACCTACAGCGCCGAGGAAAAGGCCCGCGCACAGGCCATCAACGACATGACGATCTTCGCCGTGGGCCTGACGTGTTCGTTCAGTGCAGGCGCGCTGCTGGAGGCGCTGGGATGGCAGACGCTGAATCTCGCGCTGCTGCCCTGGCTTGCCGTGGCCGCGCTTGCGCTGTTCTGGCTCGGAGCGCGTGGACGCGCGAGCACGGCAAAGGAGCTGGCATGACCGAGTCGGCGCACAGCCACGGCCATGATGCCGACCAGTCCTACCGCCAGCTCTTTGAGCGCCTGGGCAAGCTCAACATCGACACCCAGGTCGTTGCCTACCCCGCGCACGCGACGGTCGCGGAAGGCAAGGCGCTGCGCGGCCGGATGGGCGGTACGTTCACCAAGAACCTGCTTCTCAAGGACAAGAAAGGGCGCCATTTCTTGCTGGCCATCCACGAGGATCGGGCGCTGGACCTGAAAACCGCCGGCAATCTTCTCGGCGCAAAGGGGCACCTGAGCTTTGTGGCCGGTGAACGCATGAGCGCATTGCTCGGCGTGCAGCCTGGCGCACTCACGCCGCTGGGCCTGCTGCATGACGCGATGGCCGTCGTCACCGTGGTGATCGACGCCTCGTTGATGGCCGAAGGCCAACTGAATTTTCATCCTCTGCGTCAGACGGAGAGTGTCGGCCTGGCGCCGCACGAGCTGGTTGCTTTCGTTCGCTCCTGCAGGCGTGAACCGCTGATCGTTGACTTCGAGTGCGTGCCGGAAGGCGCGTAGACCGCGACCACCCCCGGAAGCCATCGCATGACCACCGAAGACCATTGGGAGCAGGTCTACCGCACCAAGAGCCCTGCAAGCGTGAGCTGGTTCCAGCCGAAGGCCGAGCGGTCCTTGAACTTGATCCGAAGCACCGGCATTGCGCTGGATGCCTCGATCATCGACGTGGGCGGTGGCGCATCCACCCTTGTGGATGGACTGCTGGCCGATGGCTACGAACGGGTGACGGTGCTGGATCTGTCGGCATCCGCCGTGCAAGCGGCGCAAGCCCGGCTTGGGGCTCGCGCCGAGAGCGTTGCATGGCAGGTCGGCGACATCACGCAGATGGCCTTCCCGCCGGCCAGCCTGGACTTGTGGCACGACCGTGCAGCGTTCCACTTCTTCACCGAACCGGCGCGGCGGCAGGCCTACGTGCAAACGGCCCTGCGGGCCATCAAGCCGGGCGGGTTCGCCGTGATGGCGACGTTCGCCGGCGATGGCCCGATGCAGTGCAGTGGACTGCCGGTGCAGCGCTACGACGCCGCATCCTTGGCGCGCGAGCTGGGCGATGGCTTTGCCCTGCTGCGGTACGAGCGCGAGGAACACAGGACGCCTCTGGGCAATGTGCAGCGCTTCCAGTACGCCGTGTTCCGGCGCGCCGGGGAATGCTGACATCTGACAGCTCGCCGCTGCGCTTTTCCGCCACGCCCTCTGCACTGCGCCGCCATGCGCCGCGCATGGGCGAGCACACGAGGTGCTGCGCGAGGCGGACCTGTCCGAGGGCGAACACCAAGCGGCGGCCGCCGCGAGGTCTTTGCCGGCGCGTTGACACCGCGGGGACCGCGGCGCTAGACTCGCGACCGCTCCGGGGTGCACGTATGGCGTGCTGAGATGGCGGACTTGACCGCCGGAACCGCGAACTTGATCTGGGTCATACCAGCGTAAGAAGAGCTGCAGTGCCGGTGGGCCTGCGCGTGCCCATTCGGGGCATGCGCGCGCGCACCCCGGGCTATGCGGAGCAATCCATCCCCCCACAGGAGATTGCCCGCATGAACGCCCCCGACCGCCAAGCCATCCCGCTCGCCGAACGCCTCGCGCTCACACGCGAACCGTTCCCGGCCTCGACCAAGGTCTACCTCGAAGCTTCGCGCCCGGACCTGCCCGCGCCTCTGCGCGTGCCGCAGCGCGAGGTGCTGCTGACCAACGGCGAGCGCATCCACCTGTACGACACCTCCGGTCCCTACACCGACCGGGCCGCCGTGATCGACGTGCGCAGCGGCCTGCCTGCGCTGCGCGCGCCCTGGTTGGACGCACGCGCCGACACCGAGACCTACGAAGGCCGCATCCGCCAGGCGCTGGACGACGGCGGCAAGGACGATGCGCGGCTGGCCCAGTTGCGCGCCGAGGCCGCGGCGCTGCAGCGCGCGCCGCGCCGCGCCCGGGCTGGCGGCAATCACACCGGCAACGTGACGCAGATGCACTACGCGCGCCGCGGCATCGTGACGCCCGAGATGGAGTACGTGGCCCTGCGCGAGAACGGCCGGCGCGAATGGATGGCCGAGTACCAGCGCGATGCGGGCCGTGAGCGCCGTCTGGCCGGCAACCCCATGGGCGCGGCCCTGCCCAAGGGGCCGATCACGCCCGAATTCGTGCGCGACGAGGTGGCGCGCGGGCGCGCCATCATCCCGGCCAACATCAACCACCCCGAGGTCGAGCCCATGGCCATCGGGCGCAACTTCCTGGTCAAGATCAACGCCAACATCGGCAACTCGGCCGTCACCTCCAGCATCGAGGAGGAGGTGGAAAAACTCGTGTGGGCGATCCGCTGGGGCGCCGACAACGTGATGGACCTCAGCACGGGCCGCAACATCCACACCACGCGCGACTGGATCGTGCGCAACAGCCCGGTGCCCATCGGCACGGTGCCCATCTACCAGGCGCTCGAGAAGGTCGGCGGTGTGGCCGAGGACCTGACCTGGGCGATCTTCCGCGACACGCTGATCGAGCAGGCCGAGCAGGGCGTGGACTACTTCACCATCCACGCCGGGCTGCGCCTGCCCTTCATCCACCTGACGGCCAACCGCATGACGGGCATCGTCTCGCGTGGCGGTTCCATCATGGCCAAGTGGTGCATCGCGCACCACCGGGAGAGCTTCCTCTACGAGCACTTCGAAGAGATCTGCGCCATCATGAAGGCCTACGACGTGAGCTTCTCGCTCGGCGACGGCCTGCGTCCCGGCTGCGCGGCCGATGCCAACGACGAGGCCCAGTTCGCCGAGCTGCGCACGCTGGGCGAGCTCACGACGCTGGCCTGGAAGCACGACGTGCAGACCATGATCGAAGGCCCGGGCCATGTGCCCATGCACCTGGTGCAGGCCAACATGGACGAGCAGCTCAAGCACTGCCACGAGGCGCCGTTCTACACGCTGGGGCCGCTGACGATCGACATCGCGCCGGGCTACGACCACATCGCGAGCGCCATCGGTGCGGCCATGATCGGCTGGATGGGCACGGCCATGCTGTGCTATGTGACGCCCAAGGAGCACCTGGGCCTGCCCGACCGCGAGGACGTCAAGCAGGGCATCATCGCCTACAAGATCGCCGCGCATGCGGCCGACGTGGCCAAGGGCCATCCGGGCGTGCGCGCGCGCGACGACGCGCTGTCCAAGGCGCGCTTCGAGTTCCGCTGGAGCGACCAGTTCAACCTCGGCCTGGACCCCGACACCGCGCGCGAATTCCACGACGAGACCCTGCCCAAGGACGCGAGCAAGGTCGCGCATTTCTGCTCCATGTGCGGGCCCAAGTTCTGTTCGATGAAGATCACGCAGGAGGTGCGCGAGTACGCGGCCAGCGGCATGGCGCAGAAGTCGGCCGAGTTCAAGGCCGGCGGCGGGGAGTTCTACATCCCGATCGAGCGCAGCTGATGGCGCGGATCGGCATTGCCGGCGCCGGCCTGCTGGGCCGGCTGCTGGCCTGGCAGCTCGCGCGCACGGGCGCGCAGGTGCAGGTGTTCGACGCTGCGGGCGGGCCCGCACCGCAGTTCGACGCGCAGGGGCCGGCCGCGTTCAGCGCGGCCGGCATGCTGTGCCCGCTGGCCGAGCGCGACCATGCGGATCCA
Source organism: Pseudorhodoferax sp. (assembly GCA_035544335.1). Taxonomy (GTDB): domain Bacteria; phylum Pseudomonadota; class Gammaproteobacteria; order Burkholderiales; family Burkholderiaceae_C; genus Pseudorhodoferax. The sequence continues at coordinate 5,356 of DATKFT010000812.1, read as the reverse complement.
CGCGTGGTCGCGCTGGGCTGGCGTTCGCTCGCGCTGTGGCGCGGCATCGTGGACGCGCTGGCGCCGCCGCGGCCGTTCTTCGCGGTGCGCGGCAGCCTGCTGGTGGCGCACCGCGCCGACCTGGGCAGCGCGCAGCGCGTGCTGGCCCGGCTGGCCGGCGATCCGCAGGCCGCGCCGCAGCCGCTGGACGCCACCGCGCTGGCCGAGCTGGAGCCCGCGCTGCCGCCACCTGCGCACGCCTGGCTGCTGCCGGGCGAGGGCCAGATCGACCCGCTGGCGGCCATGGCCGCGTTGCAGGCGCAGGCCGTCGGCGTGCAGTGGCACTGGGGCAGGGCGGTGGCCGAGGCGCTGCCGGGCCGGCTGCGCTTTGCCGACGGTGGCGAGGCCGCGTTCGACTGCGTGGTCGATGTGCGCGGCCTGGGTGCGCGCGATGCGCTGCCCTTTCGAAGTCTTCGCGGCGTGCGCGGAGAGACCGCCTGGCTGCACGCACCCGGCCACGGCCTCACGCGGCCGCTGCGGCTGCTGCACCCGCGCCAGCGCGTGTACCTGGTGCCGCGGCCCGACGATCTGCTGTTCGTCGGTGCGACCGAGATCGAGAGCGAGGACCGCTCGCCAGCCTCGCTGCGCAGCGCGGTCGAGCTCATGAGCGCGGCACACAGCGTGCTGCCCATGCTGGCCGAGGCGCGCATCCTGCGGCTGGACCGGCACCTGCGCCCCGCGCTGCCCGACCATTTGCCGCGAACCGAGCACACCGAGGGCCTGCTGCGCATCAACGGCCTGTTCCGCCACGGCTGGCTGATGGCGCCGGCCCTGGTGCAGGACGCACTGGCGCTGTTGGGCCTGCCCGTGAAGGCGCCCAGGAGCACACCGTGAACGAGACCGCCATGCTGCAGATCGAACTCGATGGCCGGCCGCATGCGTTGCCGGCCGGCCAGACCCTGGCCGAACTCGTGGCCGCGCTGGGCCATGCGCCGCAGGCCGTGGGCACGGCGTTGAACGGCGAGTTCGTGGCCCGCGGCGCACGCGCCGCACACCGCTTGCGCGAAGGCGATGCCGTCGTGCTGTTCCAACCCATCGTCGGAGGATGAGCGCCATGCGCACAGACGACCGCTGGCAGGTGGCCGGCACCGAACTCACCAGCCGATTGCTGCTCGGCACGGCCGGCTACCCCTCGCCGCAGGTGCTGGCCGAAGCCATCGCCGCTTCCGAATCCCAGATCGTGACCGTGGGCCTCAAGCGCGCACTCGCGGCCGGCGGCGACAACGGTTTCGTGGCCATCGTGCGCGAGGCCGTGCAGCGCCAGCACGCGCGCCTCTTGCCCAACACGGCGGGCTGCCGTACCGCGCGCGAGGCCGTGCAGCTGGCCCGCATGGCGCGCGAGCTCTACGACACGCCCTGGCTCAAGCTCGAGGTCGTGGGCGACGAGCACACCTTGCAGCCGGACCCCTTCGAGCTGCTGCAGGCCGCGCAGCAGCTCGTGCGCGAGGGCTTTGTGGTCTGGCCCTACTGCACCGACGACCTGGTGCTGGGCCGCCGCCTGCTCGACGCGGGCTGCCCCGTGCTGATGCCCTGGGGCGCGCCGATCGGCTCCGGCCAGGGCCTGCTCAATCCGTTCGCGCTGCGCACGCTGCGCGAGCGGCTGCCGGACGCCACGTTGATCGTGGACGCCGGCATCGGCGCGCCTTCGCACGCGGCCCAGGCGCTGGAGCTGGGCTTCGACGCGGTGCTGCTGAACTCGGCCGTGGCCCAGGCGCGCGACCCGGTGGCCATGGCCGGCGCGTTCCGCGATGCGGTGCGCGCCGGCCGCGCGGCCTGGCGGGCCGGCGTCATGGCGCGGCAGGATTTCGCCGTGCCCAGCACGCCCGTGGGCGGGGCCCCGCTGCTGATCGGAGGCGCGCCATGAACACGGTCTGGAGCATCGCGGGCACGGACAGCAGCGGCGGCGCGGGCCTGGCGGCCGACCAGCGCGCGATCGACGCGTTCACCGACACGCACTTCTGCGGCGTGGTCGCGGCGGTCACGGCGCAGAACTCGCGCGCCGTGACCCAGGTGACGGCCATGCCGGTGCCGCTCATCGAGGCGCAGCTGCAGGCGCTGGCGGACGACATGCCAGCGGCCGCGCTGAAGACCGGCCTGCTTTGCGACGCCGAGCAGATGCAGTGCGTGGCCGAGTGGACGCAGCGCCTGCGCGAACGCAGCCCCGGGCTGCCGCTCGTGGTCGATCCCGTGCTGGGCGCCAGCAGCGGCGCCACCTTCGCCGACGACGCCGCCGTGCAGGCCTACCGCCGCCACCTGCTGCCGCTGGCCAGCTTGATCACGCCGAACCGGCGCGAGGCCGCGCGGCTGCTGGGCCGTGCGCGGCTCACGCGCGAGGACCTGCCGGGCGCGGCCCAGGCGCTGCGTGCGCTGGGCGTCGAGACGGTCTGCATCACGGGCGGCGACCCGGCCGACGCCGATGCGGGCGAGCAGGCCCTGGCGCTGGACTGGCTGGACGGTCCGCAGGCCCGCGGCTGGCTCGCGCTGCCGCGCCTGGGCACGGGCAACACGCACGCGACCGGCTGCACCTTCGCCAGCAGCGCGGCGGCCGCACTGGCGCGCGGTTTCGTCGCGGCCGACGCCGTGGTGCTGGCCAAGATGGCGGCCACGCACGCGCTGCGCCACGGCCATGCGGCAGGCCGCGGTCCCGGCCAGGTGCTGGCGCGGCCGGGCTTCGAGGTCGACCCGGCGCTGTTGCCGTACATGGGCTTTGGTGACGCACCGGTCTGTGTGCCGGCTCGCGCAGCGCAGCAGAAGACCGCCGAGCCGCTGGGCCTGTACGCGATCGTCGACAGCGCGGCCCGCGTGCAGGCCGTGCTCGATGCGGGCATCCGCACCGTTCAGCTGCGCATCAAGACGCCCGCGCAGGCCAACGCGCGCTGGCGCGAACAGCTGGCCGCCGAGGTGCATGCGGCCAGCGCGGCCTGCCGGCTGGCCGGGGCACGGCTGTTCGTGAACGACCACTGGCAACTGGCCGTGGCCAGCGGCGCGCACGGCGTGCACCTGGGGCAGGAGGATCTGCTCGCGTTGACCGAGGGCGAGCGCGCCGCGCTGACCGGCGCGGGCCTGGCGCTGGGCATCAGCTCGCACAGTCTGTGGGAGCTGGCCCGTGCGCGCAGCCTGGCGCCGGCCTACATCGCCTGCGGCCCGGTCTGGCCCACGCTGACCAAGGCCATGCCCTGGCGCGCGCAGGGGCTGGACAACCTGCGCTGGTGGGTGGGCATGGCGGGTGCGCCGGTGGTGGCGATCGGCGGCATCCTGGCGCCGGAGCAGATCGCCCAGGTCGCACAGGCCGGTGCCGATGGTGTATGCGTGGTGCGCATGCTGGGCGAGGATCCCGCCGCCACGGTGCCGGGCATGCAGGCGGCGCTGGCGGGGGGGCGGGCGGCTGCATCGGCCGCATCGGCTGCACAAGGGCCGCTGCCCTGGCCGCAGCCCAGCCTGGCGCCGCGCTAGGCTGGGGCGGCAGCGCGCGCATGCGGGCCGCGGCACGCCCTGCCGCTGCGCCTGCCGGGGGGCAGGAGGCCAGGGCGGCAGGGGCCGTCAAGCCTCGCAGCGTGCAGCGCGGTTCCGCCCCGAGCCGGTGGTGCTGCGACGCTGAGCCGGCTCCTCAGAATTGCGTCCAGGCATCGGCCGGCGCCGTGGCCTGCTGGCTGGGACCCGACGCACCGCTTTGGCCTCCGCGTGCGTGCCCGAGGGCGGGTGCGGTGCGTGGCGGTGCCACGCGGTGTGCCGACGGCGCCTGCACCTCGCGCCAACGCTGCGCTTGCTCGCCGAGCCGGAACACGGCCACGGCCTGGACCAGCTGCTTGGCCTGGTTGTTCAGGCTGTCGGCCGCTGCCGCGGACTCTTCCACCAAGGCCGCGTTCTGCTGCGTCACCGTGTCCAGCTGCGTGACGGCCTCGTTGATCTGGCCGATGCCGGCGGTCTGCTCCTGCGTCGCGGCTGTGATCTCGCCGATCAGGTCCGCCACGCGCTGGACCTGGGTCACGATGGTGCCCATGGCCTGGCCTGCGTCGTGCACGAGCCGGCTGCCGTTCTCCACCTTGCCCACGCTGTCGTGGATCAGGCCCTTGATCTCCTTGGCGGCCGAGGCGCTCTTTTGTGCGAGCGCACGCACTTCGCCGGCCACGACCGCGAAGCCGCGGCCCTGCTCACCCGCGCGTGCGGCCTCCACGGCCGCGTTGAGCGCGAGGATGTTGGTCTGGAACGCGATGCCGTCGATGACGCCGATGATGTCGGCGATGCGTTGCGACGATGCGTTGATCTCGCCCATGGTCGCCACCACGTTCCCCACCACCTGCCCTCCGGCCTGGGCGGCGGCGCTGGCCGTTCGCGCCAGATCGGCGGCCTGGCGCGCGGTGTCGGCGCTGCTTTGCACCGTGCTCGTGAGCTCTTCCATGGAGGCCGCTGTTTCCTCCAGGTTGCTGGCCTGCTCTTCCGTGCGTTGGGACAGATCGGCATTGCCGACGGCGATCTGGCCCGCGCCGGTCGCGATGCTGTCGCTGGCCTCGCGCACCGAGCCCACGACCTGGCGCAGCGCGCGCTGCATGTCGCGCATGGCAGCCACCACGCTGCCGGGTCGGGCCTGCGAGGCATCGATGGGCGCTGCCAGGTCGCCTTCGGCGATCGCGCTGGCCGCCCTGGCCACGTCCCGGGGTTCTCCGCCCAGCGCACCCGTGAGGCTGCGCGTGAGCAGCACGCCGATGGCCAGGCCCACGAGCACGCCGCCGATGGTCAGCGACACCAGCAGCACACGGATCTGGCCATAGATGGTGTCGGTCTGGTCGTGCAGCGCCTTGGCATCGTTGCGCTTGCGCTCGACGAGCTGCGTCAGCAGATCGTCCGCCGTGTCGGCCAGCGGCCGGACCGCGAACATCCGGTTCGTGGATTCCCGTGCATCGCTCAGTTGCTCGGTCTTCAGCAGCTCGGTGACCTGGCCCAGCCCGGCCTCGTAGGCGCGCAATGCGGCCACGGCTTCGCGGGCCAGCGCTTTGCCGGCATCCGTCGCGAAGTAGGGGCCGGCGCTGGCCAGCTCGCTGTGTGCGCGCGAGAACCGCGACGCGAGCGACTGCAGATGGCTTTTGCGCTCGTCCTCGCTGGACGACAGCACCGCGCTGCGCATGGCGCGCCCCGCGGCGATCAGATGGATGTTGGCTTCCGTGGCGTGCAACATGCCCGTGATCTCCCGCTCGTACATGAGCTGGGCCAGGTCATTGATTTGCGACGATTTCTGGATTCCATTGAATCCGATCAAGGCACCGATACCGGCGACGATCAGAAAGCCGCCAATCAGCCGGCTTCCCACCTTGAGATTTCT